>JAGODW010000312.1 GCA_017998025.1 Spirochaetales bacterium | reverse complement strand
AATTGTTGCTCCGATGAAAAGATCGAGGAGTGCTCGCAAAAGCTGAAGGTATGCGTGCACCCGATCCGGCTTAAACTTCTCTGTATGATTGCCCGGCAGGAAGAACCCTGTGTATCCGAGCTCTGGACCTGTTTGCAACAGCCGCAGCCTGTGATATCCCAGCATCTCGCGGTGCTCAAGGAAAAGGGGATTGTACATTCCCACGTACAGGGGAACAAGAGGATCTATACGATTGTGGACCCTTTTGTAGAGAGGATCATCCGCTCCATCATGAATCCCGAGGAATGATGGAAGAAGAAACATCGCTGGAATTTCATCTGGGAGGCTATCGTACATCCATTGTCTTTTCTTCTATGTTTCCTCAGGATTCGGAAGAACAGAATCTCTTGATCGTTCAGGATGAGAACACGGCTCAACAATTCCCTCAGCCCAAAGAAAGGACGGTAGTTATTCCTTCCGGTGAGGGAGGAAAGAGTGGAGCCAGTGTGGAACAGATCCTGGATAGGGCTTTTCAAGCGGGTCTGGACCGGAGTTCCCTTTTTCAAGGGATCGGAGGAGGCGTGGTATGTGATGTCACTGCTTTTGCCGCATCCCTCTTTATGCGGGGAAGCCGATTACGCCTCGTGCCCACCACTCTCCTCGCCATGGTAGATGCCGCATTTGGAGGCAAGACAGCGATCAACTTTCATGGATGGAAGAATATGGTAGGTACCTTTTATCCAGCCGAGCAGATCTGGATCAATCCCCGAACTCTGGAGAGCTTACCGAAGCGGGAGTTTTTTTCTGGCATGGCAGAGGTGATAAAATCTGCCATGTTACGGGATCCAGAACTGTTTAGTCTCCTGGAACATATAGCAACTACGAATATCAGTAGCGGTTCTCTAGAGCAGGATACACTTACGGAAGTGATCCGACGAAGCCTCGGGGTAAAGGCCTGGTATGTAACGCAAGACCTGACGGAGCAGCAGGTACGGGTTCATTTGAATCTGGGACATACGTTCGCCCATGGTCTGGAATCCGCTACCCGCTTTGAACAATTCACCCATGGAGAAGCAGTAGCCTGGGGATTGTACCGGGCTATCGATGCCGGACTCTGTCTGGGGATTACTGGTAAGCCCTATGCAGAACGGGTTCGGAACCTTCTAAAGAAACTTGGGTATAAGGATATTCTATCTGGAATAGATCCAGAGGCAGTGCTTCTTGCTATGCAGCAAGACAAAAAGAAAAAGGGAAGAACGCTCCGCTTTATCCTGCAGAAGGACCTATGTAATACGGTAGTGATCCCCCTGGAAGAAAAAATTGTCCGGGAAATTCTTCTTCGAGGGCTAAAGAATCCTTAGGCATCCAGCACAGAATTAAGAGCCCGGTAGGCCCGGTTTACCCGCTCCAGGAGGGCAGCATCTTCCTTGCTCCGGGTTTCTACCCCTCCCAGCTCATCGATCAACGCTTCCAGGCTGGAAAGGCTTATTTCCAGGGCTGTGAAGAAGGAGGGGGAAGGTTTATACCAGTAGGTCCCTTTATTGTCGGTAAAGAGCCCGAGGAAGCCGAGTCGCTTTCCGGCCTTTTTCAATTTGCAGGTTCGAAGGATGTTTTCGAGACTCTGGATCAGCTCTTTTCGAGCGGCCCGGCTATGGAAGGTGGCTTTGGGAAGAGACCCTTTCCAGTTTTCCATCATCGGGTCGAGGAAGCGGGCGATCTTAAAGATATTAGAAATCCGTTCCCCTACGGCGAGGTCCATCCCGTCCATCACAATCTTTCCCCGCAAGTTCAGGTAGGGGGAGGGTAGGGTCAACCCTTCCCTCCGTACCAGTTCACGGAGACTTTCCCAGGGAAAAATCGCAATCTTCTTTTTCCCTTTAAAAGGCTTTAATTCAAAGATCGTTTTCCCGATGCTGATCTGCCAGGTAGTATCCCGGTGAGGTACTTTTTCCCTGGCAGCAGGGATGCTCTTCTCTTTTTCTTCTTTCCGACCTTCGGCCAGAAGCCCTTCGGCAAGAAGGGGGGATATCTCTGAAAGCCACCCTTTTTCAAGGGGTGAAACGGACCGGGCGTACATCCGTGTGGTGCGCACGATTTCCCCCGCAACAATGTAACGGGGAGTTTCCCGGTACATCACAGAACTGGGATGAATCAATATTTTTTCTGCTGTGAGACTCCGGTATCCGTCCCTTCCCGAACGGGCACAGACAAATTGAATCAGCCCCCGGGATACAGCAGAGAGGTATTCCCGTACAGAACCACGGGAGGAAGATAGGGGAATCCCCATGTCGGATACAATGAGAGCCAGTTGATCCTTCACATTCCGGATTTCCGCCATTACCCGGGCATCTAAGAAGTAGCGATCACAGAACTTTTCTTTATTCTCTGCACGGTCGTACGCTCGGAGGATCTTTAGATACGAGACAAAATCTCCTGCAGGATCCTGGAACGTATGGTGAGCTTTTCGCGCTTCTAATTCTTCCCCCTGGGGGAGAAGAAAGGGAGAGTTTCCCGTAAGAAAACTGGCTGCCGTAAGGAGATCCTCCAGGACATCGGGATACCGGAGAATAGCTTCCACGATCATCCGGGCGTGCCGGGGGATCAGGGGAAACTGTACCATCATTTTCCCGATATTGGAAAGACTCCTATCTGGATTCAGAGCGTCGAGGAGGAAGAGGGTTTCCACTGCGCTAACGATCCCCTGCTTTCCCGGGGGCGAGATGAAATCGAACGATTCAAAATCTCGTATACCCAGTTCCGCCATCCGGAGTACTACCTCGGAAAGATCTGTTCGAAGAATCTCTTCCGTAGTGAAGAGAGGACGGGCATCAAACTCTTCCTTTGTGTAGAGACGGTAGCAGGTGCCGGGACGGGTTCGGCCGGCCCTTCCTTTCCGCTGGTTACAGGAGGCTTTTGAAATCGGCCCTTCTATGAGGCTGCTCGTGTAGGTGCGGGGATTATAATAATTGATCTTTGCGAGACCGGAATCAATTACGGTGGTAATGCCGTCGATCGTTACCGAGGTCTCTGCAATATTGGTAGCTATGATCACTTTTATTTTTCCCCGGGGGGGAGGGATAAACACCCGTTCCTGTTCTTCCTTGCTCAACCGGGCATAGAGGGGCAGGATATGAAGTTTTCTCCGGTAGGGCTGGGAGTAGAGGGCTGCCATGCAGTTCTTGATCTGTTGTTCTCCGGAGAGGAAGATTAAGATATCTCCCTTACGCTTTTCATCGATGCATCGTTCTACGA
>JAGODW010000311.1 GCA_017998025.1 Spirochaetales bacterium | reverse complement strand
CTTCAGGGTGGGAGAGATCTGGTACCGAAATCCAAATCCATCCGTTCGATCCAGATCTCTACGAGAATCCGAATCAAAAGGTGCATCGTAATCTGGCAAGGGAGTATACCCGAATCCAAGAGCATCGTAGGCATACCTCATCCCCCCTTGCAAACGGAGATCAAAGAATGCAATCGGTTCGAGCCGCAGTACAAAAGAAAACGTATCATACGCCGGGGTAAGGGAGTTTTCCGCACCGAATTCCCAATGGGCAGAATCCCACAACAGCCCTTCTTTATCAGGATAGAGGGGTGATTTGAAAGAAATCTGGCTGGTTGTATCTATTCCCACTGGATTGATCGATGCGCCCAGCGTCTGAGAAAGCCACCATCCCTGGGGAACTTTTTCAGGGTATGTCTGCTCTATGCTCATCCCTACGAGGAATGCCACCCAAAAAACAACTACTCTTCTCATACTTTTTCCGAATATATCTTTTTTCCCTTACATCGTCTCGTAAATTATACTCTATCCAGGTTTTTTCAGGTAGACAAAAGACTAAAATTGGTTCATCTATGTTTTCATGACTGCCTTCTACCATCCTTCCACTGGACTCTTCATCCTTGACCCGGAATCGCCCCCCTTTAAAAAAGGATATGTACCGAATCCTCAGGAACGGTTAAGAGCACTGGATTCATTGATTCTCTCTGTTTCCGGCTGGAGAAAAATATTTGCTGCAGATCAGGAAGAAGAAAGTAAGTGCCCATCTCTTTTACCAGGGGATAAAGAGCTGGTTCTTGCAATGGGGACTGCGTTTGGCACATTTTTACAGAAAAAAACAGCCTCCCTGTCTCCCACCGTTGTAGTGGGAATCGATACCCGTTTTACGGGTCCGGCCATTGCCGAGATTCTTCTCTATGCACTAGTGTCTAAAAAATGCCGTGTACGGTATCTCTTTATTACCCCCATACCAGAACTTCTTGCCTATGTTCGATCCTGTCCCTCTCTGGACGGATTTGTATACGTCTCTGCCAGTCATAATCCCCTCGGATACAATGGGATCAAGTTTGGACTTCGAGAAGGTGTTCTGGGAAGGGAAGATGCTTCAGAACTGATCGACTCCTTTCTGGAACTCGTACGAGATGAATCCCGTATGGGAAACCTCTTCCAATCGACAGCCGTTGTTCCCCCCAGGAATGTAATAGACCTCTGTGAAAAAACGGAAATATGGAAGAAGGAGGCGGAGGAAGCTTATAAGATCTTCCTTAAACAAGTTATCTCAGGATCGGAAGATCCGCAGGAGCAGGAATCCTTTTTCAAAGCTCTGAAGGTCCGGATACAAAACCGGGGGTGCGGGATTGTTGCGGAGTTTAACGGCAGCGCCCGTGCGGTAGGAATCGACACGCAACTCTTAGAAGAATTGGGTGTATCTGTCCTGCGGATAAACGATACTCCCCGAGCGTTCAGCCACCGGATCGTACCTGAAGGAATTTCCCTGGACCTCTGCAGGCTTCGCCTGGAAGAAGCCCGAAATAAGGATCCCCGCTGGATGTTCGGGTATGTTCCCGATTGTGATGGAGATCGGGGAAACCTGGTATACTTCGATCCGGTTGAAGGGAAGGGAAAAACCCTGGAAGCGCAGGAAGTGTTTGCTCTGGTATGCGTTTCTGAGCTGGCAGGACATGCAGGGAAACGAACGACTCCCCAGGCCATTGTGGTGAACGATCCTACTTCTCTTCGGATAGATCAAATTGCATCGTTATTCGAAGCAAAGGTGTTTCGTGCAGAGGTTGGAGAAGCAAACGTAGTAACGCTGGCAAAAAAATTAGTAAACGAGGGTTTTGAAGTTCCTCTATACGGGGAGGGTTCTAACGGGGGATGTATTCTGTATCCTGCGGAGGTACGAGATCCCCTCGCCACTGTTTTTTCGATATTAAAGCTTCTTTTTGGCACGGGTTCTCGCGCTGAATCTTTCAATCCGGAGAGTAAGAGTACCCCCTTTTATCTATGGTGTAACGCCATGGGGAGACCTGAGGCGTATCGTTCGGATCCGGATATTTCTACCCTCCTTCCTACCCTCCCTTCTTTTACTACTCTCAGCGCTTTTGAATCCGATGCAGTCTTCCCAATTCAGTCTCTGGATCAGCCCTCCTTTAAAGCTGCGTACGAGAAGGTATTCTGGAAAGAATGGACGCAGAGGAAGAAAGAACTGGAAGAAATATTCGGTATTTTCGACTGGGAAGAACGAAACTATGAAGGCACGGAAGAACGATCCGGGGCAGGACCTGCCTTTCGAACAGGGAAAGAACTGGGGGGAATGAAAATCCTCCTGAAAGACAGGCAGGGGAAAAGTGTTGCATTTCTCTGGATGCGAAAATCCGGCACAGAACCTGTCTTCCGTATTCTGGTGGATATGGAAGGAACGGATTCCCATCGGTTCTCCTACCTCCTTGAATGGCATCGGGAAATGATCCGGCAAGCGGATCGCACCTGTTTGGAAGGATTGAAGATAGATACCCTGGATCTCTTCTTTCGGTTTAGCGCTCTTATCGGAATGAATCTAGCGGACCCTCGCATACCCTCTCTCCTGCAACCTCTGAACATTAAAATCGAAGGAATCCCCTCGTATCTTCCCCAGAATCGATCCAGGCCTACGTACATCTCAATCCCGGAGCATGGACTTCAGTTTTTCTGCAATTCTGCTGGAACGGTTTCTTCCCTATTCCTTTATGGATTACCCCAGGAAGGATTCAAGCCCTTTCATCCTTCCCTTCCTTATGAAATTTCCTGGCCGGCTGCCGCAAAGGAAATTCACCCAATTCTGGGAGATCCACTGGAAACCGGTATAGACTCAGAGGGTTTCCTGACAGAAACCCGGGTAGCATGGGAGATTTTCCGGCTTCTCGATACAAAAATACATGTAAGTTATACGATAGAAGAGAAGCAGATTAGCCGCTTTACATTTTCCAGATGGGAAAGGAATCCTGCAAAGTGACTTAGTGTGCTTGAGTAAGGTGAATATCCATACTACAGTAGAATTGTGAATATCGCCATCTTCACAGATACGTATATTCCTCAGATCAACGGCGTAACAACATCGGTACTCTCTTTTCAGCGTGAACTCGAAAAAGCAGGGCATACCGTGTACATTTTTTGTCCTTCCTATGGAGGCAGAGAAGGGCTGGACCCCCCACGGATTTTCAGATTTTTCTCTATCCCCTATCGTTCCGAGATGATGAAGGAACAACGAATCGC
>JAGODW010000310.1 GCA_017998025.1 Spirochaetales bacterium | reverse complement strand
CTTCTGAAGGAGGCGGGTTACCAGGTGCTCACAGCTCCACTCTCTTCCCTCAAGGCTCTCTAAGACATGAGAGAGGGAGGGGAATGTTACCGGTTCCCAGTTCATGGCTCTTTCTCCGTCAGGAGAGCTTCAATGGGATTTTTCCCCAGGGCTGGAATTTTTCCCGTGATAGCGGAAAATCCAGCTTTAAACGAATCACCACCCCACCCATACACTGCAATTGCCGCATCTATCCAGGGGATATCCCGTAAATATACGGGTGTAAGAACTGAGAATGCAATAATTTTTCCTGAATAGTTTTTTAATGTTTTCAAGAGCTCCAGACCGTTCAAGTTAGCCAGGCAAAAAATGACGGTGTCTACCTTAGAAGCTTTCTGTTGTAAGGCTTTTTTGTCTTCAGGAAGTGCATGGTAAAAAGGGGAGTAAGAGAATTGAAAAACCTCCGCATCGGGAAAGTACTGTTGGCCGATCTTCAAATATTCTTTAAATGGCCCTGCCAAAAGAATTTTTTCTTTAGGGGCAGGAGTATAGGGGATTAGGGCACTCCTATTCTGAAATAGGGTAACGCTTCGGGCAGCCTGTTCAAAAAAGAACTCTCTACTTTCTTCTTTATTCAATAGATCTAATTGTGTGGATTTCTCTTGCGTGCCAGGATTCAGGTACTGGTATTTTATCAGGAGGATTCTCTGTACCGCTTGATGGACTCGTTCCTTAAAGGCAGGTTCTGTCCGGTACTTCAAGGTTAAGGCTCTCCAGATAGGATCGTTCAACTGGGGAGTTTGGGAAAGCATCAAAAGATCATTCCCTGCTTCCAGAGCCTGAATACAAATATCCTCCATCGGTTTCCCTCGATTGGCTCCCGACATATATAAGTCATCGGTGATCAAAATTCCTTTAAATCCAAGTTGTTTTCGTAAAAGTTCAATTCCGAAAAATGGGCTCAAGGAAGAAGGTTGTTTATTACCGGTGATCCTGGGAAAGCTTAAATGCCCCGAAAGTATCGCAGGAATATTTTCCGAGATTAATAAGCGGTAAGGAACTAAATCTCTTTTCCAGAGCGTTTCGAGGGAATCATACAGAATCGGTAAAGCTCCATGGGAATCTATGTCAGCATTTCCATGCCCCGGGAAATGTTTTGCTGTGGGTATGACCCCTGCCTCGACCATGCCTTTAAAATACGCTATGCCCAGGATACCTGTAAGAACCGGATCCGAGGAGAAGGCCCGGGGGCCAATTACATGTGCATCAGGATTTGCATAGACATCGACAGTAGGAGCGAAATTCATATTGATCCCTAATGATTTCAACTCTTTTCCGATAAAATAGCCGGTTCGGTAGGAATCGTAAGGGATACGGGTAGCTCCTAAGGCCAGGTTTCCAGGAGTGATCGAAGTATCTCCCTTTACGTGCCGTACCCACCCTCCTTCCTGGTCCGTGGCAATGAAAAGAGGTATTCCCAGACGGTTGGAAGAGGCTATGTTCTGCATCCGTTGAATACTTTTTTGAAGTATCTGAAGGTCTTCGGCATTCCAACCAAAGATCTTAACACCTCCTAATCCTCTTCTTCGGATCCATTCAAGTATAAGAGGGGAAGGCTCGGTAGAGGAGTACCCTACCAGAAAGAGTTGCCCCAGGATTTCTTCTTCATTCATCTGTTTCAGTATTTCTTCCACTGCCTGATCAGGATCTTTTCCCGTCTGAACGAATGCTGGGGCAGATGAGAGAGGTAAAATAGATACAGTTACCAAGATAAAAAAGAAAAGGAACCTGTCACAGAATCGGGTCGGCATAGTTTAGTAGGCTTGACCGAGAAGTTCATCGATGTATTGAGACGCTGCATGGGCTGCAATGGCGCCCTCTCCTGCGGCAACTACCAGTTGACGGAAAGGGGTATTACGTACATCACCGGCACTGAAAATTCCGTGAATATTGGTTTGCATCCGCTGGTCGGTAATGATATACCCGTTTTCATCTTTTTCTACGATATCGATGAATCCAGCATTCGGATCTGAACCGATAAAGACGAATACAGCAGCCACCTCTTCTTCGTAGACTCTTCCGGTATCCACTTGCTTTAGGATTACCTTATGCACTTTCTCTATCCCCATCGGGTTTTTGATCCCCTCTATCCTCTCCACAATAGTATTAAACCGCACTTCAATGTGAGGATTGTTTAGAACCCTCTCCGCTAAGGCTTTCTGAGCGCGGAAACGATCGCGGCGGTGGATATGAATGATTTTGTCGGTCAATTTCGATAAAAACATTGCTTCATCACAGGCAGCGTCTCCGCCTCCAACCACGAGCATCTTTTGGTTGCGGAAAAACGGACCGTCACAGGTGGCGCAGTACGAAACTCCTTTTCCTGACAACTCCTTTTCACCAGGAACTCCCAGCGTTCGATGCCGGGCTCCCGTGGCAATGATTACCGCATAGGAGGTAAGCTTTCCTGCAGATGTATCGATCGTGAATAGATTCCCCTCTTTACGCACGCTTTGTACAGATGCAGTTAAGAATTCTGATCCAAAATTCTTTGCCTGTTTCTCGAACCGCTGAGTTAGTTCAAAACCAGAAATGGGATCTGGAAATCCCGGATAATTCTCGAGCTGTTCTATAATAAGAGCCTGCCCTCCCAGAGCCGTTTCCTCGATCAGAAGTGTACTTAGATTAGACCGTGCTCCATACTGGGCTGCGGAAAGCCCTGCAGCACCTCCTCCGATGATAATAAGGTCTTTGTCGGGTTTCATAGCAACTCCTTCACTTAATTTATATATATAACCATAGCAAGAAATAGAAAGTTTCGCAATTCAGGGAGCAGGGCTTATTTCCCTTTAAAACCGGCCGATAATAACCGCAGGAGGAGATCAGGAGAAATGGAAACAAATAGCCTGCTTGAAGGATTAAAGATCCTTCTACAGAAGGAAATTGAGGAATTTCAGCGATTTTCTATATTAGAAAAGAGTCTGCAAGAGGCGATCCTATCCCGGAACTGGCGCCCTATGACGGAAATCCTTCGAAAACTCCGGATCTCTGCAGATACGGTCATGAAAATTGAAGAGAATAGAGAAAAAGTATATAAAAAACTCCGGGAAGTTTTAGATAGCACTCCGGAGGAGACCTTCTACGATGTGTGTCTGCGGTTTTCCAAAGAAGAACGGGATCCGTTACTTGACCTGTACCGTAAGCTCCGGGCGGCTGTTTCTGAAGTACAGGGACTCACCGGATGCATTGATGTGTAC
>JAGODW010000309.1 GCA_017998025.1 Spirochaetales bacterium | reverse complement strand
CCGATACTCAGATACATTTGCCCGGGAAGCAGCGAGAGTCTTAGCAACCCATGGAATTCGTACATACGTGTTTTCTTCCCTTCGGCCCACTCCCGTCCTTTCCTTTGCGGTCCGTTTTCTAAAAGCAGATACAGGGATTGTAGTTACGGCAAGTCACAATCCTCCGGAATACAATGGGTATAAAGTGTACGGGTCCGACGGCGCTCAGGTTGTTTCCCCCCATGATAAAGGGATCATTCAGGAGGTACAGTCTGTCTCAGATAAGTTCCATTCCCGTTCCCTCGAAGAACTGGAACAGGAAGGTTTGATTCAGTATATCGATAGAGAGGTAGATGAACCCTTCTTCCAGATGGTGGAAAAACAAATTCTACGCCCTGAGATTGTAAAGTCCCATGCAAAACGCATTCAAGTGGTGTATACCCCCCTGCATGGTACAGGAACGGTTCCTGTGGAGACGGTCCTGGGAAGCTTAGGGATACCCCTCCATACGGTCCCGGAACAGCGGGAACCGGATGGGAATTTTCCAACGGTAAAGTATCCGAACCCGGAAGAGCCAGAAGCCTTACAGATGGCGTTAGACCTGGGGGAAAAAGTTCAAGCTGATCTGGTAATGGGGACAGATCCGGATGCCGATCGATTGGGCATCGCAGTAAAAGACAAAGGAAACTTTGTTCTTCTCACAGGAAACCAGCTAGGGGCTTTATTGGAAGACTATATCTTACGTACCCGAAAGGAGCAGGGGACTCTTCCAGAGAAGCCTGTAATTATAAAAACGATCGTAACGACAGAGCTTCAGCGAAAAATTGCAGAATACTACGGCGCGGAATGTATCGATGTACTGACAGGTTTTAAGTATATCGGAGAAATGATACGGCGTTTTGAAGAGTCAGGAGATAGGCGTACGTACGTATTTGGAGGGGAGGAAAGTTACGGATACCTAACTTCTACAGAAGTTCGGGATAAGGATGCTGTTTCTGCGGCAGTTCTCACGGTAGAAATGGCTCTGTATTACCTTGTCCAGGGTAAAACCCTTGTAGACCGCCTCCGGGAATTGTTCGATACATTTGGATGGTATCGAGAAGTGCTTGTATCGAAAGGCTTTAAAGGGCAGGAAGGAATGGAGAAGATGAAAAAGATCATGGAAGCACTTAGAAACGCATCTCCCTCCCGCATTGGCAATCTTTCCGTACTCAAAATAAAAGACTACCTTACCGGAATAGAGAAAGACCAGAAAGGTACTATCATCGGCTCTATTGATCTTCCCCGGTCCAATGTTCTCCAGTTTTTCCTGGAAGACGGAAGCATTCTAAGCGCACGGCCGTCGGGTACAGAGCCGAAAATTAAATTCTACATCTCCTGTTGTACGGCTCCCCACACAACAGAAGCCGAGGCGGAAGTAGAACTCGGAAAAAAAATTGCCTCTCTCAAAAAGTTTGTAGAACAATTGTTTCCCACATAGAGACTGCCGGATTCTACCGGACCTTTCCCAGGACTTCCAGCATGTAGAGGAGAATATACCGGCGGAGGGGTTCCTTATTCCGGATTTTCTGAAGTGCTTCATGGGCTGTCAACTCTTCGGCTAATTTTTCCAGCCGTTCCAGGCTGGGAGCCTGAAGGCGAGAAAGGATCTTTAACTTGCGTAAAAAATCCCGAACGAGAGAGTTTACATCCTCCACTAGATTTGCTTTTGCTGTAGGATCGATTAAGGGATTCCAGAGATCAATTAATTCCGGTAATTCTTTCTTTACTTCGCCTTTATTTCCTAAAGCCCGTACCTTGAGGGCTTCAATCTCCTCCTGAAACCGAGCCTTCCGGGCTTTCTCTGATGCAGGCACGCCGGGTTCTATACCGGGGGATTCGGAAGAAGGGCCAAGGGTGATGGCTGTTTCTTCTTGTTCAGCAGCTGCAGCTATTTTTGAAGTAGATTTCTTTGTTTTTACCGTAGAAGAGGGTGAATAAAATCGTATAAAGAATTGGACAATCTGCTTCAGTACCGGAAGAGTTTTCCAGAAGGGAAGTTTTAACTTTGCCTCGGCTAATAGATCCTCCTTGTGAAGGCGGAATATTCTAGAAATAGGCTGAATCTTCTTCCCCCTGCGATCTAGAAGGGTGTCCAGGAACTCCTTTTCCATCTGGGGAGGCTTTACCTGCTCAAGAATTAGAAACAGAAGGCTGAAGTTTAAAAGGCTATAGAAAAGAGGGTCGAGTTCCTTGAGAATAGTTTCTGCGTATTTCTCAAACGCCGATTCTTCTTTGAACTCCTTCCGTTTTTCATTCGACTCCAGGGCTTCGTACCAGTCTTGAATGATTCGCTGTCGGATTTCTCGGAAAAGGGAGAACGACCTTTCCAGAAGAAAGCGGGCTACGACTGTTTTTGCAATGAAATATTCCTTTTTATCGATGGCTTTTACCTTAATAATATCCGGAAGAGCAACGGCATCCCGTGGAGTAGTTTTCTCATCCAGGAATGTCTGCAAACTGGCAGTGTCCAGTTTCTTTATCAGGGGAAAACCTTTCGGGTCTTTAAACGAATAAATATCATGAAACGTATACGCATAGGGAGGTTTCTCAAAGTATCCTCCCAGGAGTCGGAGGGATGTCTCAGAGTCCCGCTCTTTCTGTGCTTCTCCCTTAAAAAAAATAGCATACGTTCCTAATAAATAGGCAGCCTGAGCTAAATCAATCTCATCCTCTAATTTTTCTTTTTTCGAAAGTACTTCTTTAATTAAGAAACTGGATGTTTGACTCCAGAATTGAAAGATAAAGTCTGTAGGATGGAGTAGATCCTGGAAGGTCATGTCCGGTTTAGTAATAACAGAAAGAATCTGATCTTTTAGAATTCGTTCCCGTCCCCGAAAGAGAGGAACCAGCTTATGCTGGATATACATTGCATTTTTCTGATCTCTCAAGTATTGCCGTATCTTCTGGAGACAAATTTCCAGTAGAGTTTTTTCCAACAACGGAGTCGTGACCAGTAAGTTTTTGGGAAGATCGGGGAACAATATTCGCAAAATACGGGGAGGCTGGTTTTCTCCCGCTCCTAAGTAGGAGATAAAATCTGTTTGTACTTCTACAGGAGTAATAATATCTATTGGAAATACAGTCTGAAAGGATTGCTCGGAGGGAAGGGGGGCATCCGGATGGTTCTGAATGAATCGGTATCGCTGTTCAATGGTATTCCTATAATATTCCACATAGCGAAGGGTTTTTGTTCCATTCGGGTTTGTAATACTATCTATAAC
>JAGODW010000010.1 GCA_017998025.1 Spirochaetales bacterium | reverse complement strand
GCTCTCGGGACTCCCTGTAAAAGGGCTACGAACAAGTGTTTATGGGATTTCAGGCTTTTTTGCTGCTATGGCCGGGATTATATTGACTTCCCGGCTTGATTCTGCCCAGCCACTTGCAGGACAGGGGTATGAACTGGATGCCATAGCAGCTGTAGTACTGGGTGGAACCAGCCTATCCGGAGGCCGCGGATTTATGGTTGGTACCATTGTTGGTGCATTTATTATTGGAGTGCTGAATAATGGGCTAAATCTGCTGGAAGTTTCTTCTTTTTATCAGCAGATAGTTAAAGGTGCAGTCATTCTTCTTGCGGTCCTTTTGGATCGAAGAAAGTGATATATATAAATTTTTATAGGAGGAAGCTATGAAAAAGCTGCTCGTTAGTGCTCTGATCGTTATCATCGGAGCCGCCTTACTTATCGGTTGCGGAGGGACTGGTTCCTCTTCAAAAAAAATCGGCTTAGCCATTTCTACGCTGAATAATCCCTTCTTTGTTACTCTTAAAGAAGGTGCAGAAGCAAAAGCCAAAGAACTTGGGTATGAGCTCGTGGTTACGGATGCGCAGGATGACCCGGCAAAACAAGCGGGGCAGATTGATGATCTCATTCAGAAGAAGGTTGCAGTTATTCTTCTTAATCCCTGCAATTCCGATGCTGCCAAAACAATGGTCGAAAAAGCAGCAAAGGCAAAAATCCCGGTCATTTCCGTTGACCGCGGGGTGAATGGCGCTACCGTGCTTTCTCATATCGCTTCAGATAATGTAGCAGGAGGAGTTATGGCAGGCGAGGAATTACTTGCACAGGTTGGTCCGGGAGCAAAGGTTGTAGAACTCCAGGGAATCCCGGGTGCATCTGCAACAGTAGACCGGGGAACCGGGTTCCATAAGGCTGTAGATGGAAAACTAGAGGTGGTAGCAAGCCAGCCGGCTGACTTTAACCGGGATAAAGGCTTCACGGTTATGCAGAATATCATCCAGGGAAATAAAGATATTAAGGGTGTATTCGCCCATAACGATGAAATGGCTCTGGGTGCAATCCAGGCTCTTGAAGCTGCAAAACTTCAGAATGTTGTTGTGATTGGCTTTGATGCAACGGATGATGCGGTTGCTGCTGTAAAAGCAGGTAAAATGAAAGCTACCGTAGCTCAAAAGCCCGCATTAATCGGATCCATGGCCGTTGAAACTGCGGTAAAGCATCTAAAGGGAGAAAAGGTCGAAGCCGTAATTCCAGTACCCCTTGAGCTGGTAAAATAACAAAGTACGTTTATATCTAATTTGGTAGGGGGCGTTTTGAAAGTACAACGTTTTCAGAACGCCCCTTTTTATTTACTTTTTAAGATATACTATTATTATATGGTAAAGGAAGATAACACTAATGCGGATTCTTAACTTTGGTTCCCTAAATATCGATTATGTATACCGGGTCGATACATTCTTAAAACCCGGAGAAACCAAGGCAGCTAAATCCCGCTCGGTCTTTGCAGGCGGTAAGGGACTAAACCAATCCCTCGCCATGGCCCGGGCCGGGCTTTCGGTGTTTCATGCAGGAAAAATCGGAGAAGAAGGAGGTTTTCTAGTCGATACCCTAAAAAAGGGAAAGGTAGATACAAGTCTCATTGTACACTCATCCGTACCTACAGGACATACCATTATTCAGGTTGATGACAGCGGGAGGAACTGCATCCTTCTCTTTGGAGGAGCGAATCAAGATATAGAGGAGGCATATATTGATACCGCTCTTGAAAGATTTGAAAAGAGCGATATTCTTGTGCTACAAAATGAAATCTCACTGATTCCTATGATTATTGAAAAAGCAAAAGAGAAAGGACTTACGATTGTGATGAACCCTGCACCCTATACTCCTTCTATACAAAACTACCCCCTTGATTCTGTTAACATTTTTATTTTGAATGAAATTGAAGCAGAGGGTCTTTCCGGTTCTGCAAATCCTTCCCAGGCACTACAAATACTTGCAAACCGTTTCCCCAACGCTCAAATCGTCCTTACCCTGGGGGAAGAGGGGGCCCTGTGGGCACATAAAGAGCAGCAGCTGTATCAACCTGCATACAAGGTAAAAGCAGTGGATACTACTGCTGCCGGGGATACCTTTACGGGGTATTTTATTGCAGGGATGGTTGAAGGCCTGGAAACAAAACAAGCTCTGGATCTCGCAGCCCGAGCCGCATCCATCTGCGTTACCCGTCCGGGAGCTGCCGATTCTATCCCCTGGCGACAGGAAGTACCAGGATAAAGTAGTATGAATCTCACCGTACAGCAAAAAAGGATAGAAAAACTTCTCCCTACAGGAATTCTTCAGCAAACTTCATTCTGGAGTAGAGTAAAGGAGAGACTTGGATGGAAGCCTGATGCTTTCGATCTTTCTGTCCCGGACACGGAGGCAGATATTCTTCTAATAAGAAAGAACATTGCTCCGGATGCAGAGATAGCCTATGTCCCCTTTGGTCCGGAAGTTCTTCCCGATGAAGACTCTCGCGGAATATTCCTCGAGGAGGTTTCCGAAGAATTGAAAAGCAAGCTTCCCCGGAACTGTATTTTCATACGGTATGAGCTACCCTGGGAATCTCCCTATGCCCGTGAGCCGGAGCGATTCGATAGTGCTGGACGATGGACGAGACTTCCGGAACCGCATGATAGGGAGCTTCGAATGAACTTTGGTACGGCAAAGCACAATCTAAGAAAATCCCCGACAGATATCCTCCCTGCCGATACGGTTATTGTCGACCTTTCTTCTCCCCTCAACGTAATCTTCGAGCGGATGAAGCCAAAAACCCGGTACAATATCCGGCTTGCGGAGAAAACGGGAGTAAGTGTTTCTACCTCGAATCTATTGGAACTTCCCCTCTGGTACGATCTGTACCTGGAGACCTGCCGGCGTCATGGCCTTGGCGCTCAGAGCTATAAACACTTTGAAAGTATTTTTCTCGTTTCTCAGAATGGCATCTCATCTGTAACACCGCTCCTTCTCCTTGCCCGTAGAGAAGGGCTTGTTATTGCCGGAATGATCCTTATTCTTTCTCATTCCCGTGCTACCTACCTCTACGGAGCATCCTCCTGGGAGCATAGAAGATTCATGGCGACCTATGCCCTTCAGTGGGAGGCGATACGCATTTCCAAAGAATTTGGCTGCACCGAGTATGATCTGTTTGGAGTTTCTCCAGGACCGGATCCTGCTCATCCCCTCTATGGTTTGTACCGCTTCAAAACCGGTTTCGGGGGGCGGATCGTTCATCGCCAGGGCTGCTGGGATTACCCGCTGAAACCTGAATCTTACACCCAGTTTAGAGCAAAAGAGCTGACAGACCGGGGGTATCACAACCTCTGAGGGGCTGTTTTGCAGTATATTCCCCCATGCGGTGTTGATATAATATATCTAAATCAGGACTTAACAACCTCCATCTACAAGGTTTCTCCCAGTTTCCAGCCATTTCAAGACTTTATGAAAAGTATCTATCCCTCCCTCGTAGAGGGCATCAGCCCACAATTCCAGCCGCCGTCCTGGAGCGGTGTTCATCCTACGGGAAATGGCGTCTGCCATTTTCCTTTCGTCCGCATTCAGTATTTCATCCACCGGATGCATACAGCATTGAAATCTCGTTCGCCAGGGAAATTCAGCATGAGCGATAGACAAATCTGTAGCACTGCTGATATGCATAAGTTCGGGATCGAGTTCTTTCACCTTCTTGAGAAACGGTGTCATATTTCCACAGCTATGGTAGTACCGAGTGCTTCCATAAAAATCATGAAGCGCCTTTTCTGCCGGAAAAATAATATCCCTGTATGTCTCAAAAGAAAAAAGCGCTCCATCTACTTCATCATTGAACAATTCGGAATTCGCTACCCTACGATATACAACATAATGCCATTCGTAATCTGGATCATCAACTGCTATACCGAGAAAGGCGCATCGTTGTTTTTCCCATTCGATACGGCTGTGAACGATAAAATCTAAAAGATCCTCAACAAAGTGGGGATCATCTATAAGATCGAGATAGAGAGCATTAAATCCCCGAAGCATACAGGCAACACTCCAGGGTCCCCTAGCCCACCCGGTGAAGCGGACCGGAATATCATCTCCGACGAGAGTTCGAATCTTTTCATAAAAATGATGAACCCGCGGCATAAGTCCGCTGGAATAGAAGTCCGGGATTTTAAGCCGGGAAAGATCGGAGGGCTGATTGATCACAGGATCTCCATACCATGGATCTGCATTAGAACGAAAGATAGAATCCATCCCGAAAAGCGAAGGTTCCAAGGCAACTCCGAAATCTATTCCGATGTCGGGTAAAATGACCGTATCGTCGGGGATCCTATCATGCCAGAACAACCTCCAGCTCATCTGCGCTTGAAGCATTGTTTCCGGCTCCTCGAAGTACTTTCCAAGATCGAAGCCAAGGATTTTCATCCAAACGCTTCGGCCTAATCCAACATGAAAACTTACACCATTCTGCTTCAAGGCATTCTCTTTGTTCCGTTCAGATCCATCAAGCCTTCGATACTTATCAAGTAATTCAGCTATAGATTCCATTTCTAAACCTCAATTCCTTTATTTAGTAAAAAATAAAGATGGTAAAAATGTTGAAAGAACAGGAATATAGCTAACCCAAAGAACTACCAGCCATGGTACAAGTGCGAAAGGAAATAAATATTTCAAAACCTGCCGCATGCTCGTTCTAGCAATTGCCTGAGTTATAAACAGAAGTACGCCGACAGGAGGAGTGATGCCGCCAAGTACTAAACAAATAGCGACCACCGTTGCAAAATGGATCGGATCGTATGAAAATTTTTCTCCAATAGTAAAAAGGATGGGTACAAGGATTACCGCGGCAGCGATGGTTTCGACAAAGCATCCTACGATAAAGAGAAAAATTACAATCAGTAATAGTATGATATCTGGATTGTTAGAAAACGAAAGAAGCCAGTTTGTAGCGATTTCAGGGAATTGCTCGTTTGCGAGAATCCATCCGAAAATAGAAGCCCCAGCAACAATAATCATAACCTTGCTCGTCGTCATTGCAGCTTTCTTAAAAATCCTGGGCAGTTCTTTTATAGAGTATTCATGATACACAAAATACCCAATAATGAAGGAATAAACGGCAACTACAACACCCGCTTCGGTGGCCGTAAAAACTCCACCGAGAATTCCACCGATCACGATAAAAGGGGCGATAATAGCCCAAATCGCATCGATAAAGCTGCGACCAAGCTCGTTCCACTCAAATTTCGCTGCAGGAGAGATTTTGTATTTTCTCGCCATAAAGTAATTCATACCCATCAGACCCGCCGCAATAATAAGCCCAGGAATAGCACCCGCTAAAAACAGTTTCCCTATGGAAAGCCCTGTTATACTCCCATAAATGATCATGATTAAACTAGGCGGTATGATAGGTCCTAGTGCGCCCGCGCATGCTTGAAGGCTCGCAACATAACCACGGGGATACCCCGCTTTAACCATAGAAGGTACCATAATGCAGCCAATCGCAGCGGTATCGGCAGATGCAGAACCGGAGATGCCCGCAAATATCGTACTGGACACGATACAGGCCATACCCAATCCACCTCGAATAAAGCCAACAAGAGCAGTGGCAAACCGAACCAACCTGCGTGATATTCCTCCTGAATCCATGAATTCACCCGCCAGCATGAAAAAGGGCACGGCCATGAGAGAAAAGGAGTCAACGGAGGTAATGAAACGCTGGACAGTAATCATTAATGGAACCGACGAGAAAGCCAGGGCCAGGACGGAAGAAACCGCCATGCTGAAGGCTATCGGTACGCCAAGGATCAGTAGAATGATAAAACTCACAAATAAAACTGTAAGCATGTTACTATCCTCTCACTCCACACATACATTATCGTCGTCTTCTTTCGATTCCTCTTCCGGCTCCGGAACGCGATCAACGAAGATAAGGTATGTGTCTATGATTAAGTAGAATCCCGTTAACACAGCCCCTACCGGGACGGCTCCATACACGAAGGCCATTGGGATACCGAGAGCTGAAGAATACTGGTTCCATAAAGTCGGAAGCATACGGACTCCTTCCCGTACAAGAACCAGCATAAAGAAAAAAAGGATACAATTAGTAAGTATCTGGACAATTTTCTTCGTCCATCCTTTAAGCTCGTTGCTGACAATATCCATCACAATATGGTTTCTTCTTCGCGTACACAGGGCTGAACCAAGAAAAACTAGCCATATGAACATGTAGCGGCTTACTTCTTCCGCCCAGTAAATGGAATTATTTAACACGTAGCGAAATATAACCTGTATGAACGAAAGACCTACAAAAACTACGAAAAGAAGAAACTGGACGGTATCGAAAAATGAAACAATCTTTTTTACCATAATCCATCCTTTTTTATAAACCGGGGAGGTTCTACACCCGCCCCGGCCTGTGTGGTTATTTCCCTACTTCCACTATTTTCGAAATAAGATCCATCCCGCCAACTTTCTCTCCGTATTCTTTCCAGAGTGGCTGCACTACTTTTTGGAACTCGGCAAGATCCACATCGATAATCTTCATGCCGGCTTCCTGTAGCTTAACAAGATACTGTCCGTCAACTTCTTCTGCAAGCTTTCTACCAAAAGCACTTGCTTCCTTTGCAGATTCGGAAATTATTGATTTCTCTTCCTCGGAGAGAGTTTGCCAGACTTTTTCGCTAACATTGAAAGACAAGACCGTATACAGATGCTGGGTCTTTATAAGATACTTCGTTACCTCGTACATCTTATTGGTGTACGTCGCTTCGTTGGGTTGTTCAAAACCGTCCACAACTTTTGTCTGAAGAGCTGTATATACCTCGCCCCAGGCCATTGGAGTAGGGTTGGCACCCATCAGCTTGAACGTCTGTACATAAACAGGGGCTTCGGGAACCCGGATCTTGAGTCCCTTCATGTCTTTCAAAGAATGGATCTCTTTATTTGCAAATACATTCCTGAATCCTGAGTCCATCCATCCCAGGGATCGAATACCTTTAAGCAGAAGTCCTTCTTGAAGTGTTTTTCCGACTTCACCATCCTCAGCTTTTCGAATATGGTCGTAGCTTTTCCATAAGTACGGCAAATCGCAGATTCCCCACTTGGGATCAAAATTAGAGAGAAGCCCTGCATCGTTGATGCTCATGTCGATCGTGCCGATTTGCAAACCTTCGACGAGAGCACGTTGGTCTCCAATGGTCCCGTTGGGATAGATTTTGATCTCGATCTTGTTATTAGACTTCGCCGCTACCAATTCCGCAAGTTTGGCGCCTGCTTTCACTACAGAATGAGTATCTGGCAGATGAGAACCGAGCCTCAGAGATTTTACCGGGGTCGGAGCTACTGTTTGCGCTTTCTCCGCTTCCTTCTTTTCCGGTGTCTTCCCTCCGGAGCCGCATGCTATGAGGAATGCCAATATCATTCCGCATACAGCGAGCATGCTGAGAATCTTCTTCATAATCCTTTCCTCCTACTATGAATACTGTTTACTCTTTCTAACGAAAGAGAGGTTTTTCAGCTTTCTGGAGACACGGATCCGAATTCTTCGATCCGCCGAGCGATCTCTTCCATCCTTACAAAACTCGCCGCAGGAGGTACATTATCCGAAACCCCAAGAATGAGTCCCTCACCCGTCCCCAGTTCGCTGAAGAGGGTATCCAAATAGGTATGGAACTCCCGGCCGGACATCGAATCCTCAAGAAGAGCCACTGCAGGGATTCCTCCCCATACGGAAATCCCCTTGCCTACCCCCTCTCTAAATTCCTTCAAGCTGGTGCTTGTCATGGGAATGGAACAAACCGATTCCGCTACATGAAACCCGCTTTCCCTGTACAATGGAAGTAGATCCCGGTTCTCTCCATCCGTATGGGTCAAAACAAATTTTCCCACTGCCTCTGCCTTTTTACCGACTTTTCGAAGCCAGGGAGCGATTTCCCGGGAATAAAAATCAGGGTAGGTTGTATTCTGATCGTAATTCCCGCCCCAAAAAAAGACTTCAGAGTCACAGAGAAGGACAGCATTTAGGATTTTCTCGCAAAAACCGGCAATGCTTTCACAAAGTCGGTCAAGCAGCTTCCTATCATCCATATATAAATAAAAAAACTGATCAATCGGCATAAGGTCGTGCAGAATGAGATGCATAGGGGAAGCTGTGTGCATGCCATGTGCGACGGCAAGTCCAGAATCCCCGATCCGCTCCTTAAACTTTGTGTATTTTTCGGGTAATGGAATCACCTCTAGCTCATTAAAAATCTGGGCTACAGCAGGGATATCTTTCGGTGAATGGATCGGATAGGACTCCACGAAAGGAACAGAAACCCCATCCTTTACCATATCTTGATCCTGGCGGATCCGGGAGACAAGCTCTCCCGCCGGTGCACGGATGATGGTTTCCATGCATTCGGTGTTCATAGAAAAATTAACAGGATAGGAATTAAGTTCGATCCGATACGGATAATCCGGATGGTTATCGATACCAAATCCGCGTAGAATCAGTTCTTCCATCGGTTTGGGTAACGTGTAATCGGCCCTCACAGCATAGCAAGCGCAACCTAGTTTGTTTGCGATGCCAACAGTGTTTAAATTTTCGAATCCCTTTGGCAAGGTTCCTTTTGCTTTATTCGCTATATACCAAAGATCCATTCTAGGTGCCCAGGGAATTCGATCCGTTGCCTTCCGCTTCACAGCGGCGAGAATACGTTCCCTATAATTCATGCCCTTCCTCCCCTTTCATAAACACCATAGGTTTTTGCAGTCTCTATCATCGTCAGGAGATTCTCAGGCAAAGTCGATGAGGCGATACTATTCCCGGAGGATAGTATAAATCTCCCTCCCGGCATGCAATTTTTCAGTAACCGTTTTACTTCATCCTCTACTTCTCCAGAGGTTCCGCGCCCTAATAGATCACAGCTTACATTGCCCATAACGGTAAGGCTGGGAAACCGTTCTTTCACCTCATGTAGATCCATCCCCGCTTCAGGTTCAAGCGGTCCGATTCCATCGATGCCTGTAGAAACAATCCCCTCAAGGATTTTCCAGATTCTACCGTCGGTATGTTTCATACAGAATCCACCATGCCCTTTTATGTCCTGCACAATGGTTTCCAAACCTGGAAGAAGGAATTCTTCAAACATATCCGGCGACATTAACGGGCCGGAACTATATGCGTAGTCATCTACCAAATGGATAATGTCAATTCCCATTTCTAATACTTTGCGATGGACCACCTTATAGTATTCGATCTGCATTTCGACGATGTCCCGAACCAGGGGAGGATCTTCCATCATATCTATCAGCAGATTTTCCATTCCCCGGAGCATATATGAACCTGTCCAACCATCCCTTCCTAAAATAAAAGTTGCTCTTCGCCCTTTGAATCTACTCACCAGCTCTTCAACTTTTTCTAACAGAGGTTCTTCCAACGGATTTGGAGGTGTATACTGGACAAGGTCACGGGCAGATTTAATAGGGCCTTCAAGCGGAACGGGAATAACATCTGTAGTAAACCTGCGAACAACGCCCCAGCGATCGAGAAATACTTGCTTTTCTTCATCTATCCATTTTACACGTCCCAGTCCGTCCCAGGTCACATTGGGTCCCACAGCATCGTAATCGTAATATTCGATGAAATCATAATAGCTCATACCAGGATTCAATCTATCAACTACACTGGGGTTGATGGTCAATTCATACATAGGAACACGGTCCGGAATTTCTCCTTTTAAGACCGCTTCAACTCTTTTCTTCGAATTCCATTCGGTCAAAAAATTCCCCTTTTTCGTAATTATTTACAAGAATAAATCGAATTTTTGAAGAAAACATCCTTGAATACCGTATAGATGTCTGATATTCTCAGTATGTGGAAAAAAAGGAAACGATTCGTATCTTTTTCGGTGTATATTGTAATATCAAAAAGGCATACCCCTACGATATTTTACACCGACACGACGAAATCGAAATGACCTTTTTCCTGACGGATGAACCCGTGATAATCCGTTTCGGCGGGACGGTTTTAAAGATTCGACCGAACGAAACGGTCTTGTTCTGGGGTGCGATTCCGCACCAACTGGTTCGTATATCTCCGCGAAACAAGCAATACTGGCTTACTATACCTCCTTCGATCTTTCTCCGCTGGGAACTTCCCCAACCTCTCTCCACACACCTTCTGAACGGAAAAATTTTGATCGAACAAAATGAAAGTATGCGAAAAATTGATATTGCATATTTTCCTCTCTGGAAAAGAGATGCTGCTTCTGGAGAAAAACCTATTTTATCAAATCTACTTTTGTCCTTCGAAATAAGGTTCCGTAGATTCCGCGATTTCTCCATCCAACCTAAATCGGATAAAGAGAAAAGGCATGAAAAGATAAAAGGAGATAACGAATCTTTTTTAAAAATGTATGATTATATCACCAGGAACTTCAAATCCCATCTCACCACCTCCTCCATCGCTCGCCATATCGGTCTGAACCCCAATTATGTGTCTACTTTGTTTCGTTCCGCCTGTGGAATTCGCATTACCGAGTTCATTCAGATGCTGCGCATATACGAGGCTCAAAGACTTCTTCTTTCCACCCAGTTGGATGTCGAGCAAATAGTTACCACCGCGGGGTTCGGCTCGCGGGCCATGTTGTATGCCAGTTTCCATCATTTTTGCGGGACTTCTCCTAAGCAGTATAGGAATAATTTAAGGTGGGAAGAACTGGTAGAAACGCCTAAGGACAAGAAATGTGAGCGTCTTTTAAGAGAATCGATGTATGACCAGCTCAGGTTTTAAAAACTATCACTATGGGTTAGCCTGCGGCATGAACTCCAAGCCGATGCATGGAGAAATTCACTCCCACGACGGAATGGAATTAACCTTTTTTTTGCCCGGAAAACCAGCCATTCTTCGGTTCAGCGGCTCTATAATCGAAGTGGAACCAGAATATACCCTGCTATTCTGGGCATCTATTCCTCACCGCATAATTTTTTTAGAGAAACAGACATGCCAATATTGGATCACGATCCCGTTAGACATCTTTTTACAATGGAAACTTAAGGACGATATGGTTCAAAGTTTGCTAAATGGGAATATATTCATAGAAAACGACCCGGAATTGCGAAAAATAGATCTAATCAATTTTCCTCAGTGGCTTGAGGAATTGCATTCTTCGGATGAAGAAGTGAAGAAGACTCTATGTCTTTCTCTCAAAGACCGCTTGAACCGATTCTGTTGTAAAGAATTAACTAAGGAATCTACATCATCCGAAATGGCCACGAATAGCCCTTTGACTCTACAAGATTCGTTCCAATCCCGTATGTACACTTTTTTAAGCAAACACTATAAAGAGCAATTGTCCTTGCGGCGTATAGCAGCCGGCGTTGGTATCACTGAAAAACAGGCTGAGATTTTTTGGAAATCTCACGAGCACTCGGAGTTCAGGGATTTCGTAAACCTCCTCCGCATAAGTGAAGCCCTAAAGCTTCTCATTACCACAGATTTGAAAGTGATTGATATAGCGATGGAAGCAGGATTCGATTCGATGAGTCATTTTTACAATTCTTTTCATCGCATTTGCCAAAAAAATCCGCGAGAGTATAGAAAACTATCTAAGGTAGAGGGATAACCAAATAAAATAATACCAGGAATTTATCAAAAGGATTCTTCAATTTCCTGCAAAGAAACTTCAAACTACCTATAGTTGAATTGCTCTATGCTTATCCTACAATTCTATTCCATACTCCTTTATCTTGTTCAGCAACGTGCGCCGGGTAAACCCGAGTTCAAGGGCTGTCCGGGTACGGTTTCCATTGTTTCGTCGAAGAGCCTCCTGAATCGCCTCTTTTTCCAGGTCCCGGAGAGTTTTCGGCCGTGCCGTATCATCCAGGCTATTCGATTCTCCGGGAGGCATCGACGGGTCGGAATTCATTGGTGTGATACTCTGTGCCAGACTCTGATTGAAGCCTGGTCCCCGGGTTTCAGGGAATCCTAAATCCCGCAGCCGGATCGTTTCTCCTTCTGATAAAATGCAGGCCCGCTCCACCAGATTCTCCAGTTCCCGGACGTTCCCGGGGAAAGGATAGTTTTTCAACCCCTCTAACGCTTCAGGAGAAAACTGCTTTACACGGGCTCCTGTTTCCCGCGAAATCTTTTCCAGAAAATGCACAGCAAGAAGGGGAATATCTTCCGGCCGTTCCCGAAGGGGAGGAAGGTGGATCCGGATCACATTCAACCGGTAGAAAAGGTCTTCCCGGAAAGTTCCTTCCTTCACTTTTGATTCCAGGTTCCGGTTTGTGGCCGCAATGATCCGAACATCGATCGGGATAGAGCTTGTTCCGCCGAGCCGCTGGATCTTTCGTTCCTGCAGGGCACGGAGAAGTTTCACCTGAAGGTGAATGGGCATGTCACCAATCTCATCCAGAAATAGGGTTCCCGTACTGGCCACCTCGAACATCCCTTCCTTTCGCCGGTCAGCACCGGTAAATGCCCCCCGTTCATAGCCAAAGAGTTCGCTCTCCACCAGTGTATCCGGAATCCCTCCCAGGTTTACCGGGACAAATGGGCCGTTTCTCCGAAGGGAAAGGCGGTGTATTTCCCGGGCTATTACCTCTTTTCCTGTTCCGCTTTCACCGGTAATCAGCACGGTCGATTGGGTAGGAGCGACCTTTTCTACCAGCGTGCGGATCCGTTGCATGGAGAGGCTTTCCCCGATCCACCCTTTCTCTTCCTCCTGCACCTGAACCCGTTTTCGGAGTGTCTGTTCCTCCTCGATCCGTTTTAGCCGTAACGACAGTTCCTCCGGATCAAACGGTTTTACCAGGTAGTCCCGGGCTCCCATCTTCATGGCATTTACCGCATCCTGAACCTCCCCAAAGGCTGACATCATGATTACCGGTACTTCCGGCCCTTCATTCCGAATCCAGGTAAGCAATTCGAGCCCTGAGATGCCCGGCATCTTAAGGTCCAGAACCACCGCATCAAACACATCCTCCTCCAGGAACCTCTTTCCTTCCTCCCCGGAACCAGCGGTTAAAGAATCTATCTGTTCTAAAGAAAGAAACTCGGAAATCGATTCCCGTATATTTTTTTCATCATCTACGATCAGTACCCGCATATCCCTCTTACTCCTCTGCATTCGAATAAAAACGGGGTAAAACTACCCGGGCCTCTGTGCCTCCGCTGGTACGGGGCTTCACCTCCAGACTTCCCCCCGCTGCCTCCACAAACCGTTTGGATACTGCCAGACCGATCCCGGAACCGTTTGGTTTCGTGGTAAAGAACGGATCATAGATCCGTTCCCCTGCCTCAGGGGGTAGTCCCATTCCTCGATCCAGAACGCGGATCTCAACCACCTTTTCATCCGCTGAAACCTCCACGCAAACAGGGGGATCGCCCTTTGCTGCCGATTCATCGGTCCTTTGTTGCCCGACGGCTTCTCTCACCTGGGCTTCCGTAAGGCTTTCTACCGCATTCTTCATCAGGTTTTCCAGCACCGTGCGGAATCGGTGCCTATCAATCTTTACCCAGAGATTTTCCTTTAAAGCAGAGGAATAAACGATCGGAAAGGGAAACCGCTGGATTAATTCCTCCACTATTCCGGGTACAGCTACCGGTACTGGATCCCCTACGGGGTTCTTCAGGAACTCCCCTACCCGATCTACCAGGAGACGGAGCCGCTCGACCTCTTCTGTAATTACCGTTAGATTTTTATGATATTCGGCAGGGAGGACCTTCTGGAGAGTGCCCGTCTGGATGCGGATAACTCCCAGCGGATTCTTTATCTCATGGGCGAGGGTCCGGGCAGCCTCTCCTAACCGGACCAGCTCCCGATTTTTCTCCTCGTTCCTCCGATACGTCAGGTTTTTCCGGTATAAAAGGGTCGTTCCTAAAAAAATCGCTACTAGAAGGAAAGGAACGAGGTAAAATCCATACTGGATAGCCCGTTGCTGATTTTTCCAATCCCGAATATCCAACTCCAGGTAAATAAGCCTTCCAGGAGGTGGAAACGGTTCCATGGGTGGAGGCAGCTCTCCTCGCATTCGACCCCGCATCATCCCCCGCATAGAATCTCTATCCATAAAGGGAAATCCCAATGTCCGGAGAATTACGAGCCGATCCTCCTTAAACTCGATACGATTTATGCGACCCCGGAGCCGTTCTGTCTCTGGCACAAGAGTCCATCCGTTCTCCGGGGCTGAACCAAAGCGGTTTACAGCCTTTCCATCCGGACCGTATACGCCAAATCCCAGTACATCGGGACGAAGTTCCTGAGGGGACAGAAAGGGCCTCTGCCCCAGGGCTTCAATCAGATCCCCTGCAAGACGGACCGTCTCGGTCTCCAGCATTTCCCGGTTGTGCCGGCTTTCCCGCGTGAGAAAGAGGATGGATAATACAAGAAGAAGACCAAACGTAGCCAGGGTGATCGCGTAAAACAGAACTTCTTCTTTTATGCGGCTGATTCTCATAGGCATACCCTAGTATACTAAAGTATACCAAAAAAGCCGGCGAAAATACGCCGGCTTCTGGTTCTTAATCTAATGAAAAATGCTACCTAATTCCATCTGCCCCTTGGATAGGCAGGCGGATTGGCAGGAGCACTAGAGCCCGGTCCATTCCAGGGCCCATACATCATGCCGCCTCGGCCGCGTGCCGGCCCACCGAAAGACCCTTGAAGATCATACGTCTTTCCGCCCAGGGTTACCTTATTCACCCATACATACTCAAGGTCCTTTCTGTCCGTAAGCCTGACCATTCCCCGGGGAGTTCCATACATCTTGTACCCCTCTACTTCCAGTGGCGTACCTGGTTTTAGAAACTGAGCCTCATGAAGGAACCCATGGGCCATTAATCCATACACCTTTCCCCCGGAACTGAGGGAAGGAATACCCTCGGTGAATTGAAGAGTTCCCGATAATTTCACCGATTCCCGGTACGGAGCCAGGGGATCCTCCTGGGCACCTGCTGCAAAAAGACCTGCTGCCACAAGGGCAAACCCAAGAACCAATAAACCTTTCTTCATACAAAACCTCCATCTGGTTTGTTTTTTTATTCTCCCGATAGAGATAAAGCATAAAGCATGCCAACTCAGGGCTTCTCGTTTTTTTATTAGAAAACATCTGAGAAAATCGTTTATTTCTATTTATTGGAAAGAGATATAAGATTTATTATTTTCATCTGCACCGGTTTCGACAGGTTTAACCCTTCTGGATGGCATCGCATGGGGTAAGACTTGAATACCAGAGCTGTGAAAATATTTCCCAATTCTTCCATCCCGGGAAAAACCTTCACAGCTCTCGGGGAGAAGGATTTTTAATTATGTTTTTTAAGATTAAAAAATAATAGTTGTAAGAGAAAACATATAGCTACAATACCTATTGCAATCACGTCAGTAACAATACCC
>JAGODW010000308.1 GCA_017998025.1 Spirochaetales bacterium | reverse complement strand
ATCGTAGGGATGTTTTTTGTCGTTATCTTTACCCCTCTTATCTCATTTCTAGCCCTTCAATTCACCTCTTTCGAGTTCTTTCTACTCGCTTTCTTCGGGATTCTGATTAGTGGATCGATCTCCACTCCCGATCTGGTTCAAAAAGGGTGGCTGGCGGGTTTTATCGGCTTATTCCTTGCCATAGTGGGAAGGGATCCGTTACAGTTTTACCCCCGTTTTACCCTTGGCTTTCCGCAACTGGATGGAGGAATCGAAGTAGTCCCTGTGCTAATTGGCGCTTTCGGAATTCCTCAAATTATTCAAGTATTGAAGGACCGATTTGTCACTGCCCAGGCACAGCAGGTAGGGAAAATTATCCCATCCTGGGGAAAAATTATTCACAACCTTCCCCATATTATTCGGAGTGCTCTAATTGGTGTAGGAATCGGAGCTGTACCGGGAATCGGTGAAGATATTGCTGCCTGGGTTTCCTATGGTACTGCTAAAAATACATCCAAACATCCGGAACAGTTTGGCACAGGCTGCGACGAAGGCATCATAGCCTCTGAGACGGCCAACAACGCATGTATTGGGGGAGCCATGATTCCTCTTCTCTCCCTGGGGATTCCCGGGAGCCCTCCGGCTGCCATGCTTCTGGGCGCGCTTCTCCTTCATGGAATTGCTCCTGGCCCTATGCTCCACATAGAACAGCCAACCTTTGTTTTTCAGGTTAGCGCGATCCTACTTATGGCATCGGTTGCAATGTATGTTTGCGGAATTCTTCTAGCCCCGCAAGTTGTGAAGCTCCTCCGGGTGCCACCCGCCTTGTTCATGCCCATTGTAGCAGTACTCTGCCTTATCGGATCCTACGCCCTTGGCTTAAAAATCTTTAACCTATACTTGATGGTTCCCATCGGCATCGTTGCTTACTACATGGGGGAACTCGGGTACCCCATTCCTCCTCTGGTTATTGGGGTTATTTTGGGCACCATGGCGGATGAAAACCTTCGAAGAGCCTTGATGGTTTCCCAGGGCAGTTTCTTGCCTTTCTTTACCAGGCCGGTATCCATTATACTCTTGATAGTGATTCTGGTTACCGTGGTGACCAGTACCGCTACATTTAAAGCTTTCAAGGTTCGCTGGCAACAACGCAAGGCTTCGAGTTAAAGCTCGAAGCCTCTTGTCTTTTGTCTCTTTATGTAAGGGAATCTCCTCAGATTTTTTCTATATCCTATAGCAAAAAAATCAATTATCTGCGAAAATACTAATTATCACGGTACACACGGTACGGGAGGAAATTCCATGAAGTTTTCTCAAAAACTTAAACTTTCCTTTGCAATCCTGCTGATTTTGTTCTGTTTGGTAGGGGGATTGAGCATCTTCAATTTAATGCAGGTAAATAAGGCTTCTCAACATATTATGGAAACCGGTATGGTAAATACGGGGTATGTTTCGGAATTGATTGAACTGTTCCTCCGGTTTAAAAATCTGGAATTGAAGCATATCATTTCCACCATCCGAACCGATATGGATGCCTACGAACAGGAGATGAATAGTATCTGGGAACAATTACTTAAGACCTGTGAAATGTTTGAAAAAGCGAACCTGACGGAAACGGAAAAAGCCCTCATAGATGCCTTTCGTAAGTCCATGGATAGTTACCAGACAGCCCATGCACCTGCCATACAGCTTTCCAATAAACTGGTAGGGGGTAAGGAATCTATATTAATCTTTTTAAACTCGCTCGAGCCTTTAAGTGAACAGAGCCTCAAGATCCTTTCCGATCTGAAGCAGGCGGCACAATCCAGTGCAGAAAATTCTGTACAGCATGCTCAGAGCATCTTCCGTCTCTCTCTTATCTCTATTGCAGTCTCTCTCCTGGTGATGGTTCTCATCTCCATTCTATTTACCCGATTCCTTGTCCGCGGGCTGCTTTCAAACTTGAACCGGGGGATAGAGTTTGCATCTTCCATCGCGCTTGGCGATTTAACCCACGTGATGGAAACAGGGAAGGATCCGGAATTAGGGGCTTTAATTCAAGCCTTGAACCAGATGTCGGAACGTCTTAGCGGATTGATTATCTCGATTCAAACTAAGATGGACCGCCTTGCTACCGTCGGTTCTGAATTAAAAGAAAATATGGATAATACGGCCTCTTCAGTTAACGAAATCCTGCAGAATGTGGAAAAGATTCAACAGGGAATTGAAACACAGTCCGCTGGGGTTACAGAGACCTCCTCTGCTATGGAGCAGATACTCCACAATATCCAATCGCTTACCCATATGATCGAACAGCAGTCTTCCGCAGTAACTGAGTCTTCCTCTGCCATCGAAGAGATGGTTTCCAACATTCGTTCTGTTACAACAAACATAGAGCGGATGGGGAACGATTTTGCCGATCTTGTTAGTGCCGCGCAGACCGGCAAAGAGAAAGTAGAGGGCGTAAACAAACAGATTCAAGAGATTTCCAAGCAATCTTCCAAACTCCTGGAAACCAATGCAGTAATAGCCACTATCAGCGCCCAGACAAACCTACTATCTATGAATGCCGCCATCGAGGCAGCCCATGCAGGAACATACGGTGCAGGCTTTGCTGTAGTGGCGGATGAAATTCGAAAATTGGCAGAACTTTCGGCCGTACGGGCAAAAGAAACAAAACAGGACCTTCGAGGCGTTATCGACGTGATATCTTCTGTTGTCGGCTCTTCCACTGAGGCAGAAGTAGCTTTTGATCATATTTCAAAAAAAATAGAAGATCTGAGCAATCTCATATACCAGATAAAAAACTCAATGGTGGAACAAAGCACAGGAAGCCGGGAAATCTTATCAGCTCTTTCCAATATCAACGATATAACCGCCCATGTCCGGGAAGCATCCGGAGAAATGGAGAAAGGCTCCTCTGCAGTGGTAGAGGAGGTTGAAGACCTTATCCGACAGACAGACCTGGTTCGTATCAGTGTAGAGCAAATTGCCCAGGGAGCTGGAGCCATACAGAGTGCTGTAGGTGCTGTACAGGATTTATCAAACCGAACGAGCGATTTAATTCGGGAAGTGCACGAAGAAACAGGAGTATTCAAACTCCGCTGACAATCTTGTTCCGGCTGTGAGAGTACCTGTGTCTTGTCCGATACAAATTGATCCAGTACAATGGCATCCGTATGGAACCCCAATTCTGGAGTACCCTCCGATCTGAAATCATCGGTAGAAACACCTTTTTCCCCACCCCTTTTGGAAAGAGACTCGTTACGTATGCAGATTATACCGCTTCGGGAAGGGGGGTACGATTCATCGAACACTATATGGAG
>JAGODW010000307.1 GCA_017998025.1 Spirochaetales bacterium | reverse complement strand
GTCCTTTTGCAAACGCAACCTCTATCAGTAACGAGGAAGTTTCAATTCTCTTGTCGCCCAGTCTAAAAATCAATGGTTCGAGGACATATCGACCGGGTTTTGCCGCAATAAGAGTGTATTCAACCCTCATAACGAGGCCTGCTTTTTTTGTGCCTGTAACATTTGTCCAGAGAGTTCGAACTTCCGGCCCCCGTTCTACCTGGAATACCGCCGGAAACAAAAAACCTTCCTTTAAGAAGAAATCAGAATCTAGGAAGGAATTAGAACCCAGTTCTAAAGGCACTTGAAAGAAGACCATAAACGGTTTTCCGGCTCTAGGGATAGAAGGATCCATTTGCAGCGGGATCGGCTCTCCTTGCAACAACGGAACCGCTTGAACAAAGCACAAGAGAAGAATTACCAATCCTCGGCAGTTTCTTCCGGTGTAATTTTGTTGGAAGCCATCCATCGGTTTATTTCCTTCTTTCTTATATAGTCCAGAATCCTATCCGATTGTTCATCTATAGCCTCTTGTTTCATCGAACTTTTCGCGGACATTCCCCCAGATAGGGAGGATTCCAGTTTTTTTAAGGTATATTCTAGATTGATCTTAGCAGGAATATGGGTGGAATCTAATTCCAGCGCTCTTTTAAAAAGTCTCTCCGCTTCTTTGAAATTTCCGCTTTCCAGAGATAGCAAACCCTTATTAAATGCTACATTAAACATCACCCGGCGATCCTGCGTAAGCTCAGCTTTTTCCCATTCCTCCAGAGCAGCCTTACCTTCCCCCAGCGTGTAATATACGTTGCCAAGATTGTAATGGATCCATTCTGCATATTTCCCCTTTTCCAGAGCCTGAAGGTATGAAAGCTGTGCTCGCTGGAAATCTCCTTTCGAATAATAATAATTCCCCTGCACAATGAGCCAGCCTGTTGTAGCTCCAGAGCACGAGACACACAGCACACTTAGAATACCCAATAGAATACTCAAGAGAGATCTTTCCACGGTAAGCTCCTCGTTCCTAAATGGGCAATTAGAAGCAATAAGGCAATTCCAAGAAACACACCATACCGTTCTGCAGGGATATACCGTATTTTCTTGCTGTTTCTATCCCGGGCATGCTCTGTAAGTCGTTCCCAGAGGATTCGATCAATCCCCGGTGTATCTCCCCATTGATAAATCCCCTGGGTAACCTGAGCGACTTCCTGCAGGACAGATTCTTTCAAACGAGAGACAACCGGTTTCCCATCCTTTCCCCGGATAGGATCCGGATCCCCAATAAAAGAACCTTGAGGAGTTCCCACGCCCACGCAGAAAACGGGTATTCCTTCCTCCCGGTACTTTGATAAAATAGTGCGGGAAATAGGCGCCTGCGACTCTCCATCAGATAGAAGGATCACATAGCCTTTTCTCTCCATACCGTTAGGGAAGCTCGCAAGTCCTTGTTCCAGCCCCTCATTCAGATTCGATCCCTTACTTCCCAACGATTCAGGAGATACTTCCCGGAGGAACTTCTCTACCGTCCAACGATCCTCTGTAAGAGGGATCGCTCGGACCGCCGAACCCTTAAAAACTACGATCCCAAACCTTGCCTCCGGAAAGGCAGATACCAACGAGGATGCCAGGTCCACGGAAAAACTCAATCGACTGGGCTGGATATCCCGGGCCAGCATGCTCCGGGATATATCCAGGACAAAAACAATATCAACTCCCATCCGATCATCTTCTACCGCCTTTCGTCCCCAGGTAAACCCGGCAGCTCCGAAAAGAACACAGACTACCATAAGGAGAAAAGTTCCTTCCATCAAAACAAACCTGCGGAAAAACCTATTCCCTTCATATCCCGTATCAGCCCCTGTTAAAGAGGTTAATGCCCTCCTGGATCGAGTGTACGAGCGGATCGTAACCCCCAGAAACAAAAGAGGTATGCCCAGTAGTAGAAGATACCCCGGATGTTCTATATTCATAGAACCTCCCGGAGTATAATATTTCGGATCAAAAAATATAAAGAAAATAGAATGAAGGCTCCTAAAGAAAAAGATCCATAGAGGGCTATTTTCCGTATCTGGATCTTAGCCCGCCGGTCATACGTCTCTAACGAGTCGATAATCTGGAAAACGGAAGCAAGGGCTGCAGGGTTTCCTGCATAGAAGTAACTTCCTCCTCCTATATCTGCGATCCTTCTCAGGAGGGATTCATCGAATCCTCCTTCCAGGGTCCCCCGGTACTGTTTTCCTGTTTTCGGATTCGTAAACTCAATGTAGGTTTCTCCCGGAGTCCCGATCCCGATCACATAGATTCGAATTCCTGATTGTGCAGCAATAGAAGCAGCCGTCTCCGGAAGAATTTCTCCCGCATTCTGTTTACCATCTGTAAGAAGTACCAGCGCTTTTTCTTTCGCTGAACTGCCTTTTAGGTGCAGGACACCTATCGCTATCCCCATTCCCAGGGCAGTTCCATCCCCCAAATCCATAATACTCAATGCATCCAGTTCCTGGAGAAAATATTCATAATCCGTCGTAGGAGGAACCCGTAGAGCCGCTTCCAGGGCAAAACTCACCAACCCCATAGAATCGTTCGGCCTTCCCTGTACAAAATTGCGGATCACAGAACGCGCAGCTTCAAACCTGTTTTCCGGTTGAAAATCTTTAGCAGCCATGCTGGGGGACTCATCCAGAACCAGCATGATATCCATCCCCCTATCCAGGTACACTTTTTCTTTCAGTACATAGGAGGGACCCGCCCACGATAGAATCAGCCCGACAGCACCCCCCCAGAAACAGACGCGGGATACTGCCATGAGGAATCGAATCCCATAGAGAGGAGGAACGAATTTCTCCTGCCTCCAGATGGAAAAAGGAAATTGCAGGACAGAAGTCCCCCGTTTTCGCCTATACTGGAAGTAAAACAAGGGGATGAGTACCACAAGAAAAATTAACCGTCCGGGATGATCAAACGTGATCATGGGATCCCTTCCTGGTTTTTTCTTTTCCTAAAAAATAGTTCTCGATCTCTGTCATACACGTCTGAATTAGATGGAGATCTTTAGGCAGGCTTTCAGTATCTACATTTTTCCCTCCAAATTTTACCCTATCTCCTTTTTTAAAAATCCCGAGCAGGGAAGCAACCGTTTCTTCTGATCCCCAATCCCGAAAGAGATTCATTTCTAGTTCCGTTGTTGTATAGGCCATCATACACGGATTCCAGCGCTGGGATAGATACAAACGAACAGAGTCGAGTAGGTGTACGTAGAACTGTCGAGGGTCTTCCCGCTGTTCCTTCAAAGCTTCAAGATCCTTAATAAGC
>JAGODW010000306.1 GCA_017998025.1 Spirochaetales bacterium | reverse complement strand
GCTTACCAGGAGCTCCAGGAGAGTTTCGAGGAAGAACCTACCCTTATGGGAGGAGAAATCAGTATAGTTGCATCTTTTGGAGCTGCGTATGCACTCATGCCCGGATTTGTTCCTCAGTTTCGTGCCACCTATCCAAAGGTAACCTTAACCATACGGCTACTGGAGGAACCGGAAGGGATGAATCAGGTGACAGGTAACGAAGCAGATTGTGCAGTGCTGCTTTCCTTGCCCGATTATGTCCCCAAAGGTGCTCTACTTCATCGGTTGGGAGAGACTCCCCTCTTATTTATTCAGCCCCGAATGGATTGCCCGGCAAAAACTCTAACAGAACGAACCCCGATCGATTGGGGGACAGTGCCTTTGATCCTGACTCGTTCTGACCTATGTCGAAGAAGAGTGGATGCATGGTTCCGGGGAAAGGATGTTCGACCCCGGATTGTTTCAGAAGTAAATACGTTTGAAGAAGTGCTTGTCCTAACAGCGTTAGGGTGTGGTGTGGGAGTGGTTCCAGAGATTCTTATTCACAGCGAAGAGGTAAAATCGGCCATTCGGATACTGGATGTATACCCTAAACTGGTTGGGTACAATTACGGTCTTGCTGCGATGAAGCGGAGACTCCAGCATCCGGTAGTTCGGGCATTCTGGGAATGTGCAACAGGAAATCTTCGGGAATAAGGGATATCAAGAAAATCCACGAACCTCCAGCGCCTCGGCAAGTTCCGAAGCCAGCCGGAAAGCTTTCCGGAAAAAGGTAGAAGCAAAAATATTCAAGGGGCGAGAAATAGGCCTGGAACCCTTAAAGCGACGGAGTACCAGAGCATCCTGGATCTCTTGTGCCAGATCAATCAGGGTAGGAAGGAGAAGGAGGGTAATACCGAAGGAGAGTATAAACCGCTCCCGGCTCTTTTTTGGAAGAAAACGGAAATAGTATCTCAGAGCTTTCTGAAGTTCGCTGATCGAAGTTACAGAGAGAAATAAATGGCTGAGGAATATGAGAAGCACCAGACGGAGCGTTTCCAATACCCCGCTCTCCCACCCCATGAAGAGCGAACGGAAGACGAATAGGAAACCGGCCAGTATCCAGAAAGGAGCTCCGCTCTGGAGTACAATTCCCGGCTGAGAGTGGCTCAGGGCATAACCAAGCCCTAGGCATCCTGCAAGAATAACGAGGGGAACTCTTCCTCCAGCAATTCCGATAAGCGATAGGGCGAGGTATCCGGGTAGTTTAATCCGCGGATCAAGGGTATGGAGGAGCGTCTTCCCCGGAAGATAGTGAAAGATTAAATGGGAAGCCATGTGCAGGACTCCAGGGGGGTATGGGAAAGGTCCAGTGGATGTAATCCGTAGAGGAAGGCTCGCATTGCCGTTTCTCGTACCGGGCCATCTTCCCGGATTCGACCTCCTTCCAGAATAACGAGACGGTCTGCATGGGCCAGGGCTTTTTCTAACTCGTGGGTAATAAGAATGATTCCAGTTCCCTGGTTTTTTAGCTGTACAAGAAGTTTCAAGACCGATACGATCCCCGGATAATCCAGGTTTGCAAACGGTTCATCCAGAATGAGAATTTCTGGTTCAAGGGTCAGGATTCCCCCGATGGCGAGGCGTCGTTTTTCCCCTCCGGATAGCCGGGCCGGTGGAGTCAGGAGGTTTTCTTCCAGCCCCAGAAGATCAAGAGTATCTCGGACCCTCCTTCCTATCTCCTTTTCCGGTAGGTTCAGATTTTCAGGACCGAACCGGAGTTCTTCCTCGATTGTCTGGCCCAGGAGCTGAGTATCTGCGTCCTGAAATACAAGACCAACCTTTCTTCGGAGCGTCTGCAAGCAGGCAGATAGGGGAATCCCCTGGAAAAGGACTCTCCCCCGTGAAGGTTTGAGTAGTCCCACTAAATGACGGGCTAAGAGGGTTTTTCCCGATCCGTTCCTTCCTGCCACAAGTACGAACTCTCCTCTACTAAATCGGATGGTAACTTCATCCAGTCCCAGAGCGCCGTTGGGAAATCGGTGTACCAGGTCCAGGACTTCCAGGTCAGGAGTCATAATGGAAAAACTCTTCAGAAAGAAGGGTGCGGATTCGAGGCGCTATGGCTGCAGCCCCTACAGCTTTTAGTATATCACCTGGAATAAACGGCAAAAGTCCCGCTTCTAGAGCCTTCTCCCATCCGAATCCGATCCGGAGCTTTAACCAGGGAACACCCAGAGCATAGATCACTACCAGCCCTCCCAGGGCTGCTCCCAGATCCCGAAATAGAATAGATTTGTTTTGCTTTAGCTGCAGGGCAGCAAGGAATCCGGTAACAATGGTACCTGCCAGGTATCCCACCAGATACCCACCGGTAGGACCCATGAAATGGGCAACACCCCCCTTTGCACCGGCAAATACCGGCAGTCCCAGAATACCGAGGAAGAGGTACAAAGCAATAGATGAAGCGCCTAGTTTAGCCCCGAATACAAGACCCAGTAAAAGGACAAAAAAGTTCTGGAGAACGAGGGGAATCGGGCTAAAAGGAATGGGAATCGTAACGAATGCACCTACGGCTGTGATAGTTGCCCCCAGCGATACCAGGATGATCCGTTTAAGCGGGGGTATAGATTGTAGATTCTGATCCATAGGGAGAGCCTCCTCAGGAATTTTTAGGGTTCCCATTTCGGGTTCGATGGCGTGGAGCGCTGCAATGAACGCAATCCTCATGATTTGCTACAAATGTATCGCCTGAGGATGTTCTCACAAGCAATCCTCCACCTGGGGTAAGATCTTCTGCGATTCCCAATACTTTTGGAAATCCTGTGGTATTCCCTGCAGGAGAGGATATCTGTACAGGTTTCCCCAGGGTGCAGGTATACCGTTTCCAGCGAGGGAGAGCGTCCTGGAGAAAAGGGTCTTGGAGTGATGGTTCCAGACGCTGCAAGTAACGCGAGAGGAATTCCCTCCGGGAAGGAAGGCGATTTCCCAGCGCCTTAGAAAGCGAGATAGAGCCGGGTACCTCAGGATGGTTTTTAAAGTTTATACCGATCCCCAGGTTAAGAGAAACGGCATAGTCCCCCTCGGCTATAAAATCCAGCAGAATTCCTCCCACCTTTTTGTTTTTCCAGAGAATATCGTTTGGCCATTTAAGGGCAACTCTTGTGCAGGTTCCATGAGAATCAGAAATGGACAACCCTGTTTCGAGTGTCTCTGCCAGAACTGCCGCAACCAGGAGGGGATACCGCCCGATGATAGAAAGAGGCACTTTTCGCGGGAGGACGATGGTAAGATAGAGCCCTCCCCTGGATGAAGACCATTCACGTTCAA
>JAGODW010000009.1 GCA_017998025.1 Spirochaetales bacterium | reverse complement strand
AAGTACAAAAGTATCTCTCTCTCACAAGTCATGTGTATTCTGCCGTTAATCTCTTGATGAATAAAAAGCTCTTTGATTCATTACCGGCCGAGCTGCAAAAGATACTGGTAGAGGCTGGGAAAGAAACTGCTCAGTATACCCGGCAGCTGGGAGCAGAGGCAGATTTAAATCTGGCTAAAATAATGAATGAAAAGAGTGGCATTCAAGTGAATCAGGCCGATATAAAATCCTTTGTTGCCCTATCGAAACCCATCTGGAAACAAATTACGGATGCAAATAAATATAAAGATGCTGCGGAAATCCTGGAAAAGATAACCGCCCTGGCAGATTAATCTAAATAATACCAATCAGGGGACTCTAAAGAAAATAGCCCCTGATTGGTGAAAAGGACAATAATCTGATGAAAAAATGGATTGATAGAATTGTAGATTCATTCATGGCCTTTCTCATAATTGGCATGACGATCGTTGTTTCTGTCTCGGTTTTCTATCGGTATGTTTTAAACCACCCCCTTTCCTGGTCGGAAGAGGTTACAAGACTGATGATTGTCTGGGTTTCGTTCATTGGCGCCTACATGGCAATGCGGGAAAATAGGCATATAGGATTTGATATTCTAGTAAACCGCTTTTCTCCAAAGATTCGCCGGATTATTGCTTTGATCGGTCAAATTCTTATTCTAATCTTTCTAGGGGTTGTTATTTGGGAAGGAATTTTATTTAGCAAGGAATTTCTTAACGTAGGAATGCCTTATACAAATATTCCTGTTGGTTGGTTCTACTATACGGTATTTCCTGTCAGTGGGGTACTTATGGCCATGCAGACCCTTTTTGCTATACGTGACCTATTGAGGAGAATTTAAATGCTGGTAATCCTTGTTTTTTCATTAATGGCTCTCTTTATTGCTTTGAATCTGCCCGTTGCCTTTGCCCTGGGGATAACATCGTTAGTCTTTCTTAAAATTGCAACAGAGGTTCCCCTAATCGTAGTGGTTCAACGACTGTTTCTAGGGGTAGATTCTTTCACCCTTCTTGGAGTGCCTCTATTTATCTTTGTAGGGGTGCTGATGAATTACACAAACCTTTCACAAAAAATAATTGATTTCTGTATGGCTCTTGTAGGCCATTTGAAGGGTGGACTGGCAATGGTAAATATAGTAACCAGCATGTTTTTTGCGGGCGTCTCCGGAACCTCGATGGCCGATACAGCAGCTGTGGGAGGAGTATTGATTCCTGCAATGATCGATAAAGGATACAAACGCGATTTTACTGCTGCTGTGACTGCCGCGTCTTCTACTATCGGTATCATCATTCCTCCCAGTGTTCCTATGATTTTATATGGAGTGTTTGTAGGGCTCTCGGTACCCACGTTGTTCATTGCAGGCCTTGTCCCGGGAATTTTGATCGGCGTTGTGATGTGTGCAATAGCCTATGTGATATCAATAAAGGAAGGGTATGGAGCAGACACAGCATTCAATTGGAATACGCTTCTAAAAACCTTCATTTCCAGTATCCCCGCCCTCGTTCTTCCCTTAATTATTCTGGGTGGCATCATGGGAGGTGTGTTTACCACAACCGAAGCAGCAGGAGCGGCGGCTACCTATATCATCCTGTATGGTTTAATAAGAAAGGAATTCACCCTGAAAAAGGTATATGAAGCTGCAAAGGAATCGGCACTCCTTTCCGGACAGGTTATGATTATCATCGCTGTTGCAAATCTTCTGGGATGGGTTTTTGCCTACGCAAAGATCCCTCAACTCCTGGTAAATCCTTTCCTCTCCCTTACAAACAACCCCCTGATCTTTCTATGGATCGTCTCTTTAATCCTGATTATCGCTGGAACATTTCTCCATGGCACAGCCATGCTGGTAATTGTAGTTCCTCTATTCCTTCCGGTTGCAGCGAAACTGGGGATCCATCCCCTCCATTTTGCCATGGTAGTCATAATGTGCTGGGGTATTGGGCAACAGACTCCTCCCGTTGCCTCCGCTCTCTATATTACCTGCACCCTGGCACAAATAGACATGTGGTCTCTCACCAAAGCGAATATCCCTTTTATAGGATCGTTAATCTTTGTATTAGCTCTGGTGATTCATCTGCCTGATATCGTAGTACTGAGCGTACCCAGGCTGCTTGGAATGTTGTAATGCAAATCAAAGGAGAATCTGAATGCAGCCTCGATTGAAACCTCGAATTGGAATTATCCTGGGAGATATAGCCGGTATTGGTCCAGAACTAACAGCGAAACTTCTTTCGGATGAAAGCATCTTTGAGCAAGCCCGGGTTGTTCTAATTGCGGATCCCCGTCATTGGGAGGCCGGAATTCAAAGAGCAAAAGTCCGGCCCCGGACTCCTATGAAAATCGAACTTATGGATTCGATTCCTGACTCTTCCGAAGACTTTCTTCTCTATCCAGTAACCGGAGCGGACCCAAACTTAGTCTCGATAGGGAAAATCGATCCTCGTGCAGGAAAAACGGTTCTGGAAAGTATGCTCTGTGCCATTGACCTTATAAAAAAAGGCTGGATTGATGGATTCCTATTCGCACCTCTCAATAAAGAATCTATGCATCTGGGGGGATCTCCATTTGGAAGCGAATTGGACCTTTTAAAGCACTACTTGCCAGAGAACCAGGCATTAGAAGAAATTAATATTCTAGATGAGTTCTGGACCATGCGGGTAACTTCCCACGTTGCATTTAAAGACGTTCCTTCTCTTATTACACCGGAAAGTGTCTATAAAGCAGTTCAATTTTTACACAATGCCATGACAGCCTATGGGAAACAGGCGCCAAAAATTGGAGTTGCCGCCTTAAATCCGCATGGAGGTGAACACGGATTGTTCGGCGATGAAGAAGGAACAAAGATAGAACCAGGGATTATCCAAGCAAGGGAAGAAGGGATAACTGTCTCAGGGCCCTTTCCTGCAGATACAATTTTTCTGAAACTACAGGATGGAACGTTTGACGGGGTTATTTCTATGTACCACGATCAGGGACAGATCGCCACAAAACTTCTCGGATTTAACCGGGGGGTTACGTATCATGCCGGGTTCTCGGTTCCCATAACCACCCCGGCCCACGGTACAGCCTTTGATATCGCAGGGAAAGGAATCGCAGATCCCGGAGCTATACGACACGCTTTCTACGTCCTATGCAGGATTGCCAGACACAAGGCAAAGCATCGTTCTTGATATTTTTTTGAAAATGCTCCTATAATAGAGTAAGTCTCATTCGAGGAGGAGTATCTTGAAAAAAGGAATTCTCTGGGTTTTGTTCCTCTTCTTGGTTCTGGGAACATCCGTATATACGCTGGAATCGGAATATTATGCACGGACTATCTACATAGAAAAAGTGTTTCCCCATCAGCTGGGCTATAAAATTTTATATACCACCAGCAAGCTGGATATTGCAGAAGCGTACATCCCCCATAAATGGTTTTCCCAATCGTCCTCCAGGGATGGAGAGCTGGTAAAGGGAGAAGTCCAATGGGGGGATGATCCTTCCTACCCGTATATGATTATCTTCTGGAAGAATGGGAAATTCTCCCATGTACGACTTTTTCTGAAGAAAAATATGCACGATCTTTCCTGGGGGTCTCTTAACCCAACCCAGGACCTGACAGAAAAATTTAATGTAGAAGAAATAGTCCTGGAGTTCTGATTGTTTGACCTGGACACCATGCAGGAAGCCATCTATCGGGAGAACGCGGGTGGATGGCTTTTCTCATCCCTCCAGCATCGAGATTTTCTTTCTGAATCTATCCTTGAACTCAATACCTCTATTAAAAACACCCGTCCCTGGTTTTATGTCGTATACCCGGTGGGGTCTCCCACAAAAATTCTCCATGGAATTGAACCCGAAGCACTTTCCGAACTCCCGGGAGAAACTTTGTACTACCAATCCCGGGAAACCCTGGCAAACATCTTCCGGTCTAAAATTCTTCTCCGGGCACCTGTTCTCGCATGCCAATTTTCCCCTTCCCTGCCCGTTATATCTACTCTGGATCATGGAACCTGTCTTTTTCTAGAAGAATGCGGCTTTCGACTGATCTCGGCCGCGTCTTTGATCCAGCGTTTTCGTGGCCTCTTGACTCCCCCTATGATAGAATCCCACGAACGGGCAGCCGTCCACCTCCGGGAAATTGTAGATGGGGCATGGGCATTTATTTCCCGGCATTTCACATCAAGAAAAAGTCTTCGAGAAGGCACAGTACAGCATTTTATCCTTGAGGAATTCCGGAAACGGGGGCTTATTACCAGTTCTCCTCCTCTTGTAGCCGTAGGAACTAATACGGCGAATCCTCACTATACACTTCGAGGGAAAGGGAAAACCATAGATCCTGGAGAGGTTGTGCAACTGGATCTCTGGGCTAAGGAAGAAGGTTCTAATGCCGTATATGCGGACATCTCCTGGGTCGGATTCACTGGAGATTCTCCTCCGGTAGAGTTACAAAAGACTTTTTCTTTCCTCTGTCAGACCCGGAATCGTACCGCCGAGTTTATCGCTCACTCTATTTCGTCGGGAACGCCTATCCGGGGAAGGGACGTGGATGCTTTTTGCCGCGATATTCTCATCCAGAATGGGTATGAACAAGCCCTGCGGCATCGTACAGGGCATGGGATCGATCGGGAAGTGCATGGTTCTGGAGTCAATCTTGATTCGGTGGAATTCCCCGATGACCGATTTCTCCTGGAAGGCTCCTGTTTTTCTATAGAACCAGGATTGTACTTCCCTTCGTTTGGTTTACGAACCGAGATAAATGGATATATCCAGAACAGCCGCTTCCATATTTCTGGCCCCTCCCGACAGGAGCGGCTCCTTACATGAGGTTTCTATGGGATTACAAACTCCACCTTCTGAACTGCTAGCTTTTTTTGATCAGTATCCGGGATTTTACATCGTAGCACATGAAGAACCGGACGGAGATTCTACCGGCTCTCAACTAGTCCTGGGATCTTTCCTTCAGCGCCGGGGAAAGACAATAGTACTTTTATCTCCGGGACCGTGGCAGCGGAAAGAAATCGCTCCCTATGAAAGGTTTTTCAGGAAGAATCTTTCTACAGAAGAGATAAATCCGCGATTTGGAGTAATTTTGCTCGACTGTGCTTCTCTGGATCGGATCGGCTCATTTAAAGAGGTCCTTTCAGGGCTGAATACGGCCGTGATTGACCATCATGCATCCAACGGTGGTTCTTTTGGTTCCCTTCAGTATATCGAACCGAAAGCTCCCTGCGTAACCTTACTAATTCAGAAAATTATCGAAGCCTGTAAAGAACCTTTTACTACAGAGGAAGCCCGGCTGTTATTTTTAGGATTTGCCACCGATACAGGCTTTTTTAGACATTTAGAGGCCGAGGCGGCAGAATCTCTAGAAATGGTAAGCCGTCTCGCAGCCCAAGGAGTTTCGCCTAAATCTATCTATCAGGAAACCTTTGGGAATTATTCCCTCACTTCCCGGAAGTACCTCGCTACGATCCTCTCTACCCTGGAAACACACTTTGAAGGGAAACTCCTGGTAACGCATATCACTTTTCAAGATTTCCAAACGTATCCTAAAGATCATCGCCAATCGGATCCTCTCTATCAGCTATTGTTATCGGTAGAAGGATGCGAAGTGGTGGCATTCATACGAGAAGAAGAGCCAGGAAGAACATCCGTAAGTCTTCGTTCACCGCAGGGAGTAAACGTAGCAGAAATTGCTCAGAAGTTCGGCGGAGGCGGCCATAAAAATGCAGCCGGGTACATTACACCTCTCCCCTGGAATAGTGCAAAGGAGCAACTACTGGAGATTTTCCGTCCCCTCTTCTACCCAGCTATTCCGTAAGATAAGGTAGCTATCTATGATTCGTGTTCTTGCTATAGGACATCTTTCTTACGATATTACGTTTCCTCTAGATGCTTTTCCCGGGGAAAATACGAAAATACAGATACCAGAAATCTATGAGTCTGCCGGAGGACCGGCGGCTAATGCAGCGGCTCTCCTTGCCTTCTGGAAGATTCCTACAGCCTTTACAGGGCTGGTGGGAGCGGATTCCTATGGGTTAAAAGCTGTGATGGATCTTAAAACCCGTGGAGTGGATACCCGACTCGTTGAGAATCGAGAGAATTACTCTACTCCCCTTTCATTCATTCTGGTAAATAAGAAGAATGGATCCCGCACTATTGTAAACCGAAAGGGAGAAGGTGTCTTACATCCAGAAGATCCCCGTAAATTCTTTGCTCCTTTTTTAAGCAATCCTCCGGAATTACTCCTTTTTGACGGGCATGAACCCGAGGTTTCCCTAGCAGCTCTGGAGTATTTTCCGGAGGCCATAACAGTACTGGATGCAGGGTCTCGAAGAAAAGGAACCGAACTCTTAGCTATGCGGGTAGACTACTGTATCGCTTCCGAACGATTTGCCCGGGAGTTTATTCCCGGGAGACCCAGCGAGCATACATTCAGTTGCAGGGAGCTTCTCGAAGCTCTTCTGACATTAGGAGTACGCTGTCCTGCCGTAACCCTGGGAGAAAGAGGGTGCTGCTTTCTAGAAACGCAGGAAAAGGCCGAGGCATTCCTTCTTCCTGCCTACCCTGCCAGGGCTGTAGATACGACCGGAGCGGGGGACATTTTTCATGGAGCTTTTGCAGCAGCCCTTCTTCAAGGAAAGTCGTTCCGGGAAGCGCTGAGAGTGGCGACTGCAGCGTCCGCACTTTCTGTAGAACGGTACGGTGGAATGACCAGCATCCCAACTCTGGAAGAGGTAGAACAAAAAATTACAGGAGGTAATGTATGGAGGTCCCTATGAATCGTATTTGCGTAGCAGGAATCGGTGGAATCGGAGGGTATGTGGGAGGTCACTTAGGTGCCGGTTGGGCGAGAAAAGATAGAACGGATCGAGAGCTTTCCTTTATAGCCCGTGGAGAAACACTAAGAACAATCCAGGCTCAGGGATTAACCTTTATTTCACCCCAGGGGGAGAAGTCAGTGGTGCATCCCCACCATGCAACGGATAACCCCGGTAATCTTCCGATGCAGAATCTAATTATCCTCTGTGTGAAGGGATATCACCTTTCCGAGATCTGTGCACAACTGAAACCGATCGTCGGAGAAAAAACCGCGATCCTTCCTCTTTTAAATGGAATAGATATTTATGATCGAATCCGCAGGATTGTCGATAGAGGAATCATCCTTCCGGGTTGTATCTATATCTCATCCACTTTGCAATCCCCCGGAGTGGTCATCCAAACAGGAGGAAAAGGAAACATTATAACCGGTTACGATCCTGTACGAAAAGATTTTGATCCCAAGCCCCTTCAGAGAGCCATGGAAGAAGCAGCTATCCCCTTTTCCTGGGAAGAGGATCCCTTCCCAGCCCTCTGGAATAAGTATATCTTTATCGCTTCCTTTGCCCTTGTCACCGGGATGAGCGGAAAAACTATGGGAGGCGTCCTGGCCGATCCGGTTCTTAGAGATTATCAACAGCACATTATGGAAGAAATCATAGCAATTGCAAAGGAAAAGGGGTACCATTTTCCTCCCAACGCGATACAAGAAGTTTTTGCTAAAGGGGAAGCCTTCCCCTATGAAACAAAAACATCTTACCAGCGGGATATAGAAGTACCGGGAAAGCCCAACGAAGGGGACCTCTTTGGAGGAACAATCCTGCGCATGGGGAAGGAACTAGGAATACCTACCCCCTGGACAGAAAAAACGGTTCGAGCTATCGAACAGAAACAGTAGAATTTTAGAGGTTACACTTTAAATTTTCCAATATGCTGATCCATTCTGTATATAGTCTCTACCGTGATGTTAGAAGCCTCAAGAACTTTTTGTGAATCTTTTTCTATCTGTTCAATCTGTGATCGGGTTCTCGAAATATTTTCATTAATATCTACTGAGTGCTGCTGGAGTTTCTGCACCTCTTCTAGAATAATTTTGTCCCCTTCGGCCATTTCTGAGGCTCCCTGGGAAACAAGACTGGTTATTTCATTCATAATTTTTAATGCTTTTAGAATCTGCTGCGAACCTTCTCGTTGCTCCTCCATAGCCTGCTGAATTTCCTGTACAAGGGTTGATGTTTGAGAAATATGGGTATTCAGTTGTTGGTAGGTTGATTCTGTGTTTTTTGAAGAATGGACGATATCATCTATGAGGTGCACAATATCCTTGAGATTCGCTCCAATTGTTTTTGATTGTTTCGCAGAAGTCTCTGCCAATTTTCGAATCTCTTCGGCTACCACTGAAAACCCTTTGCCTGCTCCTCCGGCATGAGCTGCTTCAATAGCTGCATTCATGGCCAGGAGATTTGTCTGGCTGGAAATATGGGCTATAACTTCATTCGCTTCTACAAGATTTTTGGATTTTTTCTCTATCTCTGTAATTTTTTCTGCTGTTATATTCTGCGCCTCTATTCCCTTATGAGAGGTAGTATTAATATTAGTAAAATTTTCTGACATTTTCACAATAGAACTGGTTACCGAAGTGATATTTCTTACCATTTGTTCCACCGCTGATGAAGCCTCAGTGATACTCTCCACCTGCTGTTGGATTACAGTATCAAGACTCTCTATGGTTTTTGCGATTTCTGTAACAGCACTGGAAGCTTGCTCCGTATTATCCATTTGAGCAGCACTTTTGTTTTCTATCTTTATCATTGTATCACGTATGTTTTGTATAGCTTTCGCCGTTGTAGTACTACTTGTCTCCAAATTGATTCCAATTTTTGTAAGATTCCCCTGCGTTTCTTTTAATCCCATTACAATGTTTCGGAGAGTGTCAATAAACGTATTAAAATTGATGACGAGATCAGAAACTTCGTCCTTTCCCTGAATAGGAATGTGAATGCTTAGATCTGCTTCTCCTTTTGTAAGTGATTTAAACGCAATAACAGTCTTTTTTAGCGGGGAAGTTATTGAATTCGCAATAATAAACGAAACTAATATGGTTAACAAAAGAGCAATAATGCTAATTAAGAGTGCATACTGTTTGATACCGCTGATAGTGCTAGTAAGTTCATCGGTCTGTATGGAAATTGCCAGAGTCAAACCTGAATTCCCGGGTACAGGAGTAAAAAAGCATGACATGGAATTCCCCCAGGTATCCCGATATTCTCCAAAACCAGGTTCTCCGTTAAGCATCCGACTACTTAGTTGTGACAATCCTTTAAATCCCTTTGTATCTGCATCCTTAAGTTGGATTTCCATTACCAGCGATTCATCGGGATGGGCAATAATAAGTCCGTCTCTGTCGATTAGCCATCCATACCCTGTTTTCTTTAATTTAATTTTTTCTGTTATTGCGGAAAGAGTAGACAACTTAATCTGGAGACCTATCATTCCCCGCAAAGTTCCCGTATTTCCCCGATGAGCCTGTGCCATGGACAGTACAGGGATTCCCCAGGAAGGAGATATTTCACTTTTCCCAACTACAAAATCCTCTCCTTCCCGTATCTTTTTATAGTGGTCTAAGGAAGTACTAGTGTATTTGGATCTTAGACTATTACAGGTAGAGCCATCTGGCCACGTGTAAAACAACCCAACTACCTCGGGAGAAAGCATTGTTCCTGTTTTACTGATAATATTTTCAATGATCGTTCGATCGGAATTGTCAAATGCTTCATGATGAAGCAATGTTTTCAATTGCCACTCTAATTTTTCTATCAATACGGAAATTTGTTCTGCTCTGGCTTGAATGATGTGGGAGGAGTTTTCAATAAGCTCCCGGTTCATTTCTTTTAAAACACGAAAGTATATACCCAGAGAAAGAAGTGCTACAATACACGCATTCAGTATGCAGAAGGCAATAAGAATTTTCGCTACCAGTGTCTTCCGCATAGACCCTCCATAAAAAAAGGGTTCTCTGCTTCTATGCCCCAGAGTACCCTTTTATTTAATCAGGTTATGTCCTTCGTTTTCGTGAGACAACATCAAATATTACTGCTCCGACCAATACAAGCCCTCGAATGATGTACTGTAAAGAAATGTCTGTCCCCAATAAGTTCATTCCATTCATCAATGACATGTATACCAGAGCTCCGATAAGAGATCCCGTGATAGACCCAATCCCCCCTGCAGCCGATACCCCTCCAATATAACTGGCTGCAATAGCATCCAGTTCAAAAAGAGTTCCGGCCTGAGGCGTAGCGGATTTTAAACGGGCGGTAAAAAGAATACCGGAAAGAGCAGACAGGAAACCCATCGAGGCAAAGACAAAGAGGGTAATCTTCTTCACATTGATTCCGGAGAGTTCTGCAGCTTCCGGATTCCCTCCCACGGCATAGATATGCCGGCCCAGTACTGTTTTCCGGGCAAGAAAATCGTAGACCACCACTACGAGCATCATAATGACAAAGGTCCAGGACAGCCCATTATATCCGGCCAGAATCCAGGTTATATATGCAATCACAACAGCAATAAACACCATTTTTAACATATCCATCGAAGCAGGAAGGACTTCAAAATGATACTCGATCCTTCTCTTCCGATTAGAAATCTGGGAGAGAATTGCGAAAATAATTACCAGTACTCCCAGGAGTAAGGTAGTTTTATGAACACCGGGTAAGAAGGTATCGCTGGCAAACAAATCAGGGATAAACCCGTTCCCCAGGTCGTTGAAAGACTCGTTGGGAATAATAATGGTACCGGTTGATGCAGTAACCAGCATTAAAGCGCCCCGGTAAATAAGCCATCCCGCAAGGGATGAAACAAACGCAGGTATTCCCAGCATGGCTACAGGTGCACCCGTAAGAAAGCCTGCTACTGCTCCCAGGATCAGTACCAACACAATGGCAAGCCACACAGGCAGTTGAAACCTGCTTAACAGAACTGCCGCAATAGCTCCCAGGAAACCGGAAAGGAACCCTACGGAAAGATCAATATGCCGGATAACAATGACAAGGGTCATTCCAACCGCCAGGACAGCTATATAACCTGTCTGATTTATTAGATTCACGATATTGCGGGAAGACATAAAACTGCCGCCAGTCAAGATGCTGAACACCACCATGATAAGAACCAGGGCAATATACATGGCATAGTCCCGCAGATTTTTTCGAATCAGTACACGAATTTCCTTAGAATCCATCAATTTCTCCTTAGTATTGGGTGGCAAGCTCCATAACTTTTTCTTGTGTTGCTTCCTTCGCTTGTAATTCGCCCGTAATGTGTCCATTCGCCATTACGTATACCCGGTCGCTCATTCCCAGGATCTCAGGTAATTCAGAAGAGATCATAAGGATGCTCATTCCCTTCGATACAAGGTTATTCATAATGGTATGGATTTCCCATTTAGCTCCCACATCGATACCCCGGGTCGGTTCGTCTAAAATGAGCAAATCCGGGTTTACAAAAAGCCATTTTGCCACGGATACTTTCTGTTGATTTCCTCCAGAAAGGTTTAGTACGAGCTGCTCTACACTGGGTGTTTTTATGCTGAGAGATTGTACGTATTCCGTAGCAACCTGAACCTCTTTTTCATCGATTACCACTCCCTGCCGGCTCGCTATCTCTTCAAGGTTTGCCAGAGTGATATTCGATCGAACAGGTTGTATCAGAACCAGTCCATTTCTTTTCCTGTCTTCACTTGCATAGGCCATTCCCGCTTGTATTGCTTGCCTGGGGTGGGTAAACCGTCGTTTTTCCCCTTTGAAAATCATCTCACCCGTAAGTTGATACCCATCTGGATTCCCGAATAGGCTCCGGGCAAGTTCTGTACGGCCAGAGCCTACCAGCCCAGCGAGCCCTACGACCTCACCTTTCCGTACATGAAAATTTACATCTCGAAGGACTTGCCGTCCGATTCGTGGGTCTAAGGCATTCCAGTTTCTTACCTCAAGAATAATTTCAGGCTGTATGTGGGAGGTTCTGGATGGAAAAATATTCTCGATAGAACGTCCCACCATGTGTTTAATAAGAACCTGTTCATTTACCGTATCGGTTTTGTTGTCCAGCGTACAGATTGTTTCTCCATCGCGTAGCACGGTAATGGTATCTGCAATGTTTAGAACTTCTTTTAATTTATGTGAAATCATTATACAGGTTACACCCTGGCTTTTTAACTCTCGTATAATGTTAAGTAAATTTTCGCAATCATCTTCGTTCAGTGCAGCAGTAGGTTCATCCAGAATAAGAAGTTTTACATTTCTGCTTAATGCCTTGGCTATTTCTACCAGCTGCTGTTTTCCAATACCCAGATCTTTAATTTTCATCGTAGGAGACACTTTTAAATGTACTCGTTCCAGAAGTTTTTCTGTTTCCTTAATCATTTCATGGACATCTATGGTTAAACCTCTCCGGATTTCATGCCCAAGCATCACATTTTCATACACCATCATTTCGGGTACAAGGGCTAATTCCTGATAGATGATTCCAATGCCGGCTGCTTCACTGTCGTGGATGCTGGTAAACTTTACCTCTCGGCCATTAAAAATAATCGTTCCCTCGAATTCTGAATAAGGGAATACTCCGCTTAAGACTTTCATCAGCGTAGATTTTCCTGCCCCATTCTCTCCTACAAGGCAGTGTATTTCCCCCCGTTTTACAGAGAAAGTTACGTTTTTTAACGCACGTACTCCCGGAAACGTTTTTGTGATGTTTTTCATTTCAAGTATAGAATCGTTCATCAGATCACCCGCCCTTGATAAAATCTAAAACAAGGGATGCAGAAACTATCCTTCTGCATCCCTCTACTTTTTAATAATAGCGCACCTTGTTACTTTTTCAGTTTCTCCAGACCGGTAAACTTATCTGCTGGCCAGTACCCGGAATCGATAATCTCTTTTATGAAATTTTCCTGGGTTACTGTTACAATAGCGGTGGGTTTAGCCGGTACATCCTTCTTCCCGTTGTTATAGTAGGTCGTCACCGGAGGCGTCTGCCCATTCATGTACGCTACTGCAGCATTGATAGCATCCTGAACCAATGTCCGTACATCCTTAAGGACCGTCATGGATTGTTTCCCATCGATAATGTACTGGAGGGATGCAATTTCTGCGTCCTGGCCTGTTATGTAATACTTCGTAACAGCTTTATCTGCAGCAAATGCATCGGCAATAGCCCGGGCAGTTCCATCGTTAGGAGCACAGATAAACACTTCCCCTTTTGCTTCTGGACCAACGGCAGTTAAATTTGCTTCGGCCTTGCTCTTTGCATCGTTGAAATTCCAGTTGGTGGTAACCTGACCGATGATCTGTGCCATTTCATCCCGGGTCAGCTTCGCTTTTCCAGAAAGGGCAACTGCTTTGTCTGAGTTCCGTACGATAAAGGTTCCATCGGCAATCTTAGGCTGGAGTTCCCGCCACGCTCCCTCAAAAAAGAGGAACGCGTTGTTGTCACTGGCAGCTCCAGCATAGATATATAGATTGTTCCCCTTCTTTCCAGGAGTTACCTTGGAAACGAGGTATTTTCCCCACGCAGCTCCTACTTCTACACTGTCAAACGTAACATAGTAATCAACGTTGACCGTATCCCGAATAAGCCGGTCATAGGAAATCACCTTTACTCCTGCTTTTGCAGCCAGATCTGCCGATGCAGCGGCGGCTGTACCGTCATGGGGACAGATAATCAATACTTTAATGCCCTCACTTACCAGCGCCTCCACATTGGCTTTTTCCTTTGCAGAATCTCCCTGGCTGAAAAGAACCTTTGCACTAAACCCAGCCGCTTTCAATGCATCCATAAACCGGGTTTGATCCTGAATCCAGCGCGGCTCATCCTTGGTTGGTAGAACGATTCCGACCTGGGTTGTAGGTGCCTTTTTCTGGCAACCAACAAAGATCATCCCCACTGCCATAACACATACCAGTGCAATGAATATACCTCTTCTAAATCTCATTGGTTCCTCCTGATAATATTTTTTCCTGATCCGTACTGATCAGGGCGAGAACATACGGCTTATTATGCTCCCACAGCTTACCAGTTTCACCTGTATTTAAATTTTTTACATCAGGAAAGACGTATCAAAATAAGAGAATGTTTTTACCTGCTATAGATTCTTGTCAGAATAGTACTTTTTTAACCGGAATCCTTGTTAAATTTCTCCAGATTTAGGAGAAACATTTCTAAATATATCTTCCCGTTTATGAAATCCGTCTTTGATCACGGTTGTTTCAAGGTTTTCCCGGGTCACAAGGATAGGTTCCAGCTTGATATACGGTACAGAGTACCTCCCATCGTGAATGGTATATTCCGTGGTAATTTTTTCCTTTCGTGCCAGCATGACCGCAAAACCGGCTGCCTTCAGGGCTAGCAGATCGATCGGTTTGTATACAGTTCCGTACTGAGACCCTTCGGCAATTCTCTGACACGCAGAAAGTTCAGCATCCTGTCCGAATACTTTTGTGGTCCCAATGAGACGGTTTTCTGAAAGCAGGGCTATGACTGTTTCTGCCAGCATGTCGTTCCCGCAGAGTACCACATCAATGTTCTTGTCCGCATATTCGTTCAGTACCTGTTCAAAACGATCTTTCACTTCATCACTGATCCAATCGTTCGGCCATATTTCCTTTAATAGTTCAATATTTCCGTTTTGTATTTCTGGATCCAGGACAGAATGAATACCCCGGTTGATCATATACGAATTATTGTCGGTAATAGCGCCATTTATCACAACATAATTCCCTTTCGGTACGATTTTTACCGCTTCCTCTGCCATGAGGGAGCCTACTCGTTCATTATCAAACGAGATGTAGAGGTCTACATTTGCGTTATACACGAGCCGATCGTAGCTGATTACAGGGATACCCTTTCGTTTTACTTGTTTACAGATATCACTCAATTTCACTGCATCGTTGGGAATCACAACAAGGGCATCTATGCCGGAACTAACCAATTCTTTAACCTGGGAAATCTGAGTGTCCGCATCCTGATTTGCGATCCGGAGCTTTACCGTGGCATCCAGATCCTCTACTGCCCGGGTAAACGTATCCACATCCCGGCGCCACCGTTCAACTACGAGAGAATCAAGGGAGAGTCCGATGATCGGTTTGTATCCTTCTTTTTTTTGCGGATTATTTCCGCAACCGAATGTCAGTACGATCGATACGGTCAAGAAAAAAATCGCACCGAATTTGCTATGCATCCTGGACCTCCTCTTTGTTACGAGCGCTATATTCCCGTGGAGTCATACCGGTAATGCTTTTAAAGAGGCGGGTAAAATAGTTAGGATCCTGATACCCGCAGGTGGTACTGATTTCTTTAATCGACAGGTTGCCTCGATGCAAGAGTTCCTGAGACTTTTTAATCCGATGATCAATAAGAGTTCTGGCAAAACCCATGCCCAACTCTTCCGACATGAGCCGGGATAACGTAACAGGGGACACGCCAACCACATCCGCTACCGATTCAAGGGTGAGGGGTTCTGAAAAATGATTCTTTATATACTGTAATGCCCTTTCGATAAGGGGGGAATATTTTCTTTGTTCTGCCGCTTCCCTGCTGA
>JAGODW010000305.1 GCA_017998025.1 Spirochaetales bacterium | reverse complement strand
CTTCCATACTGAATACTCCATCCGTTACCACCAGTTTTGGCTCATCCTCCGGTATACTGGCCAACCGTTCCTCCATCTCTTTTAGATTTCCGTGAGGGTATCGATGTACGTTCACCTCCCCATAGAGACCTTTAGATAGAAAGATCCCATCCATTATAGAAGCATGGTTGAACTTATCCGTGATGACATGCGCTCCCCGATTCAATAACGCCGAGATTCCCCCCAAATTTGTCTGGTACCCGGTCGTAAAGCAGATCGTAGCTTCTTTTCCCGTAAAATGGGCTAATCTCCGCTCCAATTCTTCATGGAGGTCTAAGGTCCCATTCATAAAACGAGAACCGGAACAACTGGTTCCATAATTTCGAATAGCTTCTTCCGCAGCAGCCTTTACCCGGGGATCATGGGAAAGTCCGAGATAATTGTTAGATCCCGCCATGATAAATTCTTTTCCGCCAATGACGACCCGTGAACCTCTGTATGCTTCGATAGGGCGAAAATAGGGATACCATCCTTCAGCCTTCGCTTTTCGTACTTCACTTAGTCTTCCGTCTTTTAGAAAAATCGCCTTCTTTTTCATTGCATTGCTTCTTTCCATATTTCAATCCTCCTACGGAATATGCTTCTTATAGTTCCACACTGCTCTATCCATTACCCGACGCACAATCCCTGGCCAATGACGTATCACCCAGGCAGTGATCTTCGCTTTATAGCCGGGAATGATCAGAAACCTCCCCTTTTCCAGACCCCGGAACAACTCTCGTGCAACTTGATCCGGCTTCAAAACACCTGCGTTGGAGGAAATGACCCGAGTTTCCGGCGGTTTAGATCGGTTTTCCCGTTCAAATCCCGGCGTATCCGTATCTGGAGGACAGAGAACCGATACTTGCATTCCCTCTGGCGCCAATTCACTCCTTAAAGCCTCAGAGAATCCAATAACGGCAGCTTTTACCGCACTATAGGCCGTATACCCGAATACACCAACCAGCCCCGCAATAGAAGATACATTCACAATGGTTCCTTTCAATTTTCGCAACGAAGGAACCAGTTCCCGGGTAACGTACCAGGTGCCTTTTACGTGAACGTTCACTAACTGCTCAAAAACCGAATCAGGGATCTTCTCGAAATATTCAGGAAATGATTCCCCTGCGCAGTTTACCAGCAAATCAGGTTCGCCAAAATCTGTAAGGATGAACCCCAGGCGTTGGTGGACCTGCTCGGGATTTCCTACATCCAGAGAAAGATAATCGATCCGTACAGGATTGGCTGATTCCTCTCTCAGTTTCCGTACAGCTTCTTTCAGACGCTCAGTATTCCGGGCAATGAGTAAAACATCCGCCCCTCGTTGTACTGCCTCCTGAGCGATGGCAAAGCCGATCCCGCTGGAACCTCCCGTTATGTAAGCACATCGAAACGCCGGAGGATACATGTACACTATTTATACGTATTGATAGGGTGCTGTCAACAGTGCTCTTGTTTACAGAAACGGCCCTTAAATTCAGTGCTTGAAGGAAGCAAACCATATGCGTATACTCGAACCATCCATGAGTGAGCATCCATCGGAAAACGAACCCCGCTTCCTTGGGGGATACTTTTTGATCGCCAGTGTAAACCTTCTAGACCCGAATTTTGTCCGAACTGTAGTTCTTCTTATCCAGCATAATGAGGAAGGGGCTTTTGGTCTGGTACTAAACCGTCCTTCCGGGAAAGAGTTGAACGATGTTCTACCGGAAAATTTGGACGGAGCGGTGCTCCATGTTCCGGTTTATATCGGAGGTCCTGTTCAGCAGGATTATCTTTTTGCCCTTCACTCTGGACTTGAGCCGAAACTTACCAATTCCAACGCCACTTCCCCTATCCCGAACGTTTTTTTTGAACCAGCTACCAAACAATTAATCAGTTATTTAATAGATGAATGGAACATCACTCCCCTGGAGGATAGACCCAAACTGCGTCTCTATGCAGGCTACGCGGGTTGGGGGCCAGGACAGCTGGAACGAGAACTCAGGGAAAACTCCTGGTTTGTGGTGCCCGGACACTCAAGTATTGTATTTCATTCTGATCCGGAGAGCGCCTGGAAGGATGCATTAAGCAGTAAGGGAAAATACTACCGTTTTGTAGCGGAAACTGGATATATGCCCTCAATCAACTGATCTGTCGGGGATATTCCTTTCCGGTAAAAAGAAGGAATTGGCGAAAAGCCTGGTGAATCAGCATAGCGTCTCCGTAGATAACAGAGCATCCCGCTTCTCTTGCCCGTTTTAAAAAGCATGTATCTCTAGGGGCATATACTAAATCATACACCGTTTCTAAACCGTGGAAAGACAGCTCAGGGAAAGCATCCTCGTTTTCATGCGGATGCATCCCGCGGGTAGTAGTCTGAACTATGATATCCGGTTGGAAAACAGAAGCCTTCCGTCCCCCCTCCGTATCCAGCGGCCCTGTTTCAATAGCACCGACGGGCAGGAGGAGGGCTTTTTCCATATCCCGGGCTAACCGTTCAGCCCGTTCTACCGTCCGATTTAATACAAACACCCTGGCTCCTGAACGAGCTAAGCCGTAGACAACGGCCCGTGACGCCCCCCCTGCTCCCAGAACAAGAGCCCGCTTCCCCTTTAAAAAAGAGGATTGATCCTTCTGGAACTGCTCCTTCAGGGGAGCGAGAAACCCTTCTACATCCGTATTGTATCCCCGTACGGTTTCAGAATCGAAAACGAGCGTATTGCAGGCTCCCACGGCTGCCACAGCCTCTTCATACCCATCACAGTAAGGTAGTACCGCTTCTTTAAATGGAACTGTTACGGAAAGGCCTTGAATCTGAAACTTTTTTACTAAAGAAAAAAACTCAGAGAGGTCGTCTACCAGAAAAGGAACATAGACCGCAGGAATATTTAGTGCGGTATACCCCGTATTGTGAATGTGGGGAGAGCGGCTATGAAGAACCGGATTTCCGATGATCCCAAACAATTGACGGATAGCAGGTGCCTGGGAGTATCGGTATACGGTATAAAGGGTCTCTAGATCGATCAGATCTTCTGGATGTCCCTGCTCCGTTTGTGCATGAGGGGGAGTAGCAAAGGTAAAACAGGATCCAAACCGTTCTGCCAGAATCCGAAGAGGAAATCCATAGGGGCCCAATGGCAGGATACTCTTCTTCAGGTGCTCAAATCCCTCCAGGGCGCCCAGGAGCTTCTTTAAGTCTCTACAACCCTCCGGATATACAGTTACCTCAGGTATCTCCCCTATCCTCCCCCAAAAAGCATGAAGAAAGGAGGATATCTCAGCAGGTTCTAC
>JAGODW010000304.1 GCA_017998025.1 Spirochaetales bacterium | reverse complement strand
TCATAATGCAACTATGCAGAATGCCCGGTACCTTTCCCGGGGAGTCTCCTACATCTGTGAAAGCGAAGTATCACAGTCCCGCCGGTTCGATCCGGAAACTCTTTCTGTCCGAAACTACATGCATCGCATTATTGGGAAAACAGCTCTCCTATTTTCCCTCAGCCTGTTTGTAGGAGCAGAAGAACTGAAAGCCCCTTCCCGTATTTCCACCCTCCTCCGCCGGATCGGGTACTCGGTGGGAATTAGCTTCCAGATTATAGATGATGTCCTGGATTTCACCGGTTCAGCCGAAACCGTTGGGAAACCTACCGGGGGAGACCTCCGGGAAGGGATCTATACCCTACCGGTAATCCTTGCCTCCATTAAGAATAAGCAGGATGCGTATCCCTACTTATCCGGGGAATCTCTCTCTGCACCGGAGGGGTATGAGAAAGCTCTCCGGTTCATCAAAACAAATCAGGGCATTGAGAAAGCCCTGGAGTATGCAGAATCCTATACATCCCGGGCTGTACGGGATGCGTTACGTCTTCCATCCTCTGAAAACCGGGATATTTTAGTCGAGGTAATTCAAAAGCTCCTCCACCGTCAGTACTGAACCAGCCTGTTGCCCGTCTCCTGGAACGCCGCTGCAACTCGATCCCTGAGCATCCACAGATGGCCGCTCGATCTATAGAGCTGAGCAGCCAGCCATCGTTCCGGCCGCATTTTCCCCGGCTCAGCAATCCGCATGGGTGCATTAAGAGACAGGGCATCGGGAGATCGCAGGTTCATGCTTTCCTGGACAATCCCTCTCCGTACGTGGAAATGGATATAATCCACCTGTCCGTTCTGATAAATAGCCGTAACTATTCCCGCATGGGTCAGTTCATCGTTTATCTTTCCGTCACTATTTGCATCGTAGGTATTATCCCAGAAAACTACATCGCCCAGGGTGGGGGTCTTCTGGAAAGAAAGCACCTCGTACCGTTCGGCAATCCGGTAGAGCCTCCGGACTCCGTTCCCCTCCTCCTGTGCAAACTCCTTCCGTAGATCGATCCCCCCTGTATAGTAAGCGGCCAGGATAAAACCGGAACAGTCGCTGGGAAAGGAGGCCTGGGAAAATACCAGCTTCTTTTTTCCTAAAAGGCTCTGGGCTGCCTGAACGATCCGAATCTGGATCCCGGATACATCAGAAACAGCGCTGCCGGAAGCTGAAGAACTCTGGGGCTGCTCAACCCGGCTGACGCTGGGAGTGCCAACACAAGAAGCGATAAGAAAAACGAGAATTAGGGGAATGCCGGCTTTCATCGGTTCATACAGTACCACAGAGTGCCGCACGAAACTATACGAATCCTTATTGTTTTTAGCCTCGTTTCAGCAGTTTTTCTGCTCCTTCCGCAATACCCCGGGCTGATATCCCGTACTTATCAATCACCTTATCATAGCTTCCACTTTCCCCAAACGTATCATCCAGGCCAAGATTGTCGAACGGTACGGGGAAGTTTTTCAGCAGAAACGCTGCAATTTCATACCCCAGGCCGTTCCGCTTCTGATGATTTTCCACTACAAGAACCGCTCCGGTTTTTCGGGCAGACTCCAGGAGAGTTTCTTTATCGAAAGGCTTTACCGAGTACATATCGATCACTTCTGCATCGATTCCTTTTTTTGCAAGAACTTTTGCCGCTTCCAGCGCCTGGAATACGATGTCCCCATAGGAAACCAGGGTAATGTCCTGTCCGGTTCGAATCACCTTCGATCCCCCCAGGCTAAACGATTCTGTCTCCGGATACAGATCCAAGAGCGGATCCCGCATAAGCCGGGTAAAGACAGGTCCCGGTGTTTTTATGGAAATATCAAAGGCTGCCCGTGCAGAATACTTATCGCAGGGTACCAGTACCTTCATATCCGGTAAGGTAGACATATAGGCGATATCTTCCGTAGCCTGGTGGGTTACCCCGTCTATGGCGGCAGTAAGCCCGCCATGAGAACTAAGAATTTTCACATTCAAATGGGGATAACAGATAAAAGAACGTACCACCTCTACTGCCCGCATGGTTAAGAATACCCCATACCCGGAGACGATTACTGTCCTTCCGTCAACAGCCATCCCTGCACCCGCGGCCATGGTTCCCAGCTCGGCAATCCCCATATTGAAGTACCGCTCTGGATACTTCTCTCCGAAGAGGTACGAGTAAGTGGAATACCCGATATCGGATTCAAACACTACGAACTCGGTATCCAGCGCGCCGTACTCGATCATCCGCTCCGAATAACACTTTCGGGTAGGAGAATCGGCTTTTTTTACCTCGAACTGTACTTTTCTTTCGCTCATGTTAATTCTCCCTTAAGTTCCTTAATAGCCTGCTCCAATTCTGCATCACTCGGAGGCTTCCCATGCCAGCCACGGACATTCTCCATAAAACTCACCCCTTTTCCTTTAACGGTTTGTGCGATGATGCAGAAGGGTGTCCCCCGGTGTGCTTTTGCTTCCTGTAGGGCTGATAACACCTGTGCCATATCGTGACCATTAATCCTCTTTACCGTCCATCCGAAAGCTTCAAACTTTTTATCCAGGGGCTCTACCGGCATAATCCGATCGGTATTCCCATCGTTCTGCAGTCCGTTGTTATCCACAATGGCTACCAGATTGTCCAGTTTATACTTCCTAGCACTGGAGGCAGCTTCCCAGACGACCCCTTCCTGCATCTCTCCATCCCCCAGCACAGCATACACCTTGTACTCTTTTTTCAGCATCTTCCCTTCCAGGGCCATTCCTATAGATTGAGCAAATCCGATTCCCAGAGAACCCGTAGTTGCATCTATCCCGGGCGTTTTTGTAGATACCGGATGCCCCTGGAGCCGCGACCCAAATTGTCGGAGGGTATCCAATTCTTCCACCGGGAAGAATCCCCGCAGGGCTAAACACGTATACCAGACAGGGCAAGCATGCCCTTTAGAAAGGACAAAACGGTCTCTATCCGGCCACTTTGGCCGGTTCGGGTCGACCCTCAGGATTTCGAAGTAAAGAGCCGTCATAATATCTGCCGCAGACAAGGATCCTCCCGGATGCCCTGACTGCGCTTTGTGGATCATTTTCACAATCCGAAGACGGACTTCCTTCGCCTTCTCCTGGAGAAAAGAAACTTTCTCCTGAAATTCTCCTTCTTTCTCAATCCTTTGTACGGATTCCATGATTACCTCCCCATTTTGTATACATAATATGGCATACAATATATGATCATGTCAATAAATTGCGGTTAAAATACCATAATAGGATGTAGGACAATCCTTCTTATTACATATAATCCTTTCTTCATAGTAAAGAACTCA
>JAGODW010000303.1 GCA_017998025.1 Spirochaetales bacterium | reverse complement strand
GGCTAAGGCCGAGGCCGAAGGCCTCCCCTATCAAACACTGGCGGCCATGGTCCTCAAGAAGTACGTGCAGGGCAAGTTGCTGGATCGGGATGCCGTCTGCGAAGTGGTAAAAGCCCTTCAGACAGAATGAGATGAAAACCTATCTGTATCCCGTATACTTTCACCGCATCGAATCCGGTGGCTATTCCGTGGACTTCCCTGATCTTCCCGGCTGCGTTACCTTGCAGCCATACCATGGAGCTTCGGAGTAAACCTCTCCGAGGAGTTCAAGGAAACGGTTCTTCCAGCTACCCGAATGCGTGTCCTTGAGAAGGTAGCCATGGACATCGACGACGGTAAGGTCGCGAATGTCGGTATGCCCCCATAGTTTTCTTATCACCGCGAGGTAGCCTCTGCATTCGACTAACGTCTCGGGCTTTACGGATTTTCCGAGTTGTCTCCTGCGCTCATAGTGGTCGCTGCCGGGGATATACATGGCAAGGCTAATCGCCTCAATCGTGACAGCTTCCGCCCGGAGCAGGGGAAGCTTGCCTATGTAGGCCTCGGCCTCCGATTTGTTCTTACACTTGCGGCATGCTTTTTGTATCTACTTTCCGTCGGCGAGATTATAGTAGTAATAGTACCAGCGTTGAACGATCTTGCCGTTCTTACCTTTGACATCTTTTTTGAAAGGGTGGTAATCAGACATTGCGGCCCCCATTATTGACATTTTATTGCCATTTCGGCAATTAGCCAAACCATGGTGGCCTCTAAATCCTTACAGAAAAACGACTTATAATCGGGCTGGCGGGACTTGAACCCGCGGCCTCTTGGTCCCGAACCAAGCGCGCTAGCCACTGCGCTACAGCCCGAAAAAAAACCCCCAAAAAGGGGGAAATAACGGGAGCGACGGGGCTTGAACCCGCGATCTCCGGCTTGACAGGCCAGCGCGATAACCAGCTTCGCTACGCCCCCATAGGCATGGTGCAATATACTTTTTTTTCTGATTCCTGTCAATATCAACCCTCTATTGATTCTTTCCGGTCTTTTTGCTTTACTAGTCAAATCGGAGGAAAATAGAATATGAGCGACATACTATGGTCAGAAAAACAAAAATCAACCTGGAGAAACAAGGTAGGACTGGCCGAGATGTTGAAAGGCGGTGTCATCATGGATGTGGTGAACGCCGAGCAAGCAAAGATTGCAGAGGAAGCGGGCGCGGTAGCTGTTATGGCGCTTGAACGGGTTCCGGCAGATATTCGTGCGCAGGGAGGAGTAGCCCGGATGTCGGATCCAAAGTTGATCCGGGAAATACAGGATGCGGTAAGTATCCCAGTCATGGCGAAATGCAGAATAGGGCATTTTGTTGAAGCTCAGATCCTTGAGGCATTGGGAGTAGATTTCATTGATGAGAGTGAGGTATTAACCCCGGCGGATGATCGATACCATGTGTATAAACATGATTTTAAGGTGCCCTTTGTCTGTGGATGCAGAAATTTAGGAGAAGCCCTCCGGCGTATTGCAGAAGGTGCCGCGATGATCCGCACCAAGGGAGAAGCGGGTACTGGAGATATTATCGAAGCAGTCCGCCATATGCGTACCGTACTAGATGAAATGCGGCGGATCCAGCATCTACCCCAGGAAGAACTTATGACTGTAGCAAAAGAAATCGGGGCACCGTACGAATTGGTTGTGGAAGTGGCAAGAAAAGGAAAACTCCCGGTTCCAAATTTTTCTGCTGGAGGAATTGCCACCCCGGCGGATGCAGCTCTTATGATGCAGCTCGGTGCAGAGGCGGTATTTGTAGGGTCCGGAATCTTTAAATCAAAGAACCCTGCCCGTCGGGCTCGGGCAATTGTAGAAGCGGTAACATACTTCAACGATCCAGTAAAATTAGCTGAAATATCGACAGATCTGGGAGAACCGATGCTGGGCATCAGTGCCCGAACCCTACCGGAGGAAGAGCAGCTGGCGGTACGAGGGTGGTAATGCCGACGATCGGAGTACTTGCTCTCCAGGGTGATTTTGCGAAGCATCTCGCCATGCTGAAAAAGCTGCATGTCCCTACGGTTGAGGTGCGGGACAGGACAGCCCTGGAGAGGGTAGATGGGTTAATTATTCCCGGAGGGGAAAGTACCACCATGGGTAAACTTCTGAATCGGTACGAAATGATGGAACCCCTTCGGATGTTTGCAGAAACAGGCAAACCCATATTCGGTACCTGTGCCGGAGTTATACTCCTTGCAAAACAGATAGAGGGGAGCGATCAGCTCAGGATCGGCGTATTAGACGTTGAAGTAAAGCGAAACGCATACGGCCGACAAATTGAAAGCTTTGAGGCTGATGTTCTCGTTCCCCGGATAGGAGAACTCCCTGTTCGAGGGGTTTTTATCCGGGCTCCGGTTATTAAACAGGTACAAAATGGGGTGGAGATCCTGGCCCGGTACGGGGACGACCCTGTACTTGTTCAAGAGGGAACTATTTTGGCCGCTACCTTTCATCCGGAGTTGACCGATGACACTCGAATTCACGCCTATTTCCTGAATTTCTTTCACTAGTGAGCAGAATGAAAGTCCTTGTAGCAAAATATTCGGGCTTTTGCCCCGGAGTTGTTCAGGCAGAAGAAGCTATCTTCTCTACGAAAAACAAGGTAAAAAATGAGAAGATTTATATCCTTGGATATCTGATCCACAACCATACCTATATTGATTTTCTTGAAGAGAATGATATTCATACGATACAAAATCCAAATGAAGCTCCTCCGGGCAGTCTGCTCGTTATACGAACCCACGGGATTAATCGCCAGTTAGAAAACGCTCTTTCAAAGAACTATTCTCTGGTAGATCTTACCTGCCCCAAGGTAAAGAAAATACAGAAACTCATCCAATCCTATGCCGAGAAGGGATACTACATTGTTATTACAGGTCATATGGAACATCCAGAGGTACAGGGATTGGTGAGCTATGCCAATCAGTATCGGGTCATCGGGAACGAAGATGATATTGAAGAGAGTATTCAAGAACGAGCGGAAGATCAGGATCTATCTGTTCTTCTGGTATCTCAGACAACGGGATATCGAGAACTTTTTGAGACCGCTGTTCGGGCCTGGAAAGAGGCAGGAGAATCCCGGGGATGGAACGTTGAATTCTATGACTCGATCTGTCCCATAACTTCCTTTCGGGAACAGGAAGCTCTTAAAAACCTTGGGACGGTTGATGTGACGTTTGTCGTAGGGGATAAACTCTCTTCCAATGCTACGAGGTTATACAATACAGTACGAAAAAAGGACGAGCATACCTACTTTATCAGCAATAGGGAGGATTTGATCCATCT
>JAGODW010000302.1 GCA_017998025.1 Spirochaetales bacterium | reverse complement strand
AATTTGTTTAAAACGATTCTCCAGGCTAGTCAGTTCTGGATAATGCATTTTACGGATTTCTCCTGTTGGGTCCTGTGATGTTCCTATCCGTTCGGCAAGTGCAATACAATCTGCTTTGTTCAGGTTTTCCCTTTTTACTAATTCTAGAAACATCCGAACATATATCCGATGTTCAGAATAACTTAAGGATTCAAGGGCGGGTAGTAGAATTTGGAGAGCTTCTTCGGGAATCTCTTGTATTTTCTCTGCAGTCTTTGCATCAAGTTTTTTCTCTTCTACTAAAGAGCGTAGAAGAGGAGGTAAAGCTCTGAATTTTTCTACACGCTGCCATCCTCCATCGGAAAAAATATACTTTCTGATCTCTTCTTCTTCCAAAAAAATGCCCTCTGCCTCTAAAAATCCCGAAAGTCTCACAAGTTCCTCCCACGACCATCTGTCTCGCCGATTCTCCAGCTTGAAAAACAATAGTAATGCTGTACGAGTATCTAATTCTTCCCTGGAGAATAGCTGGATTGAAACGGACGGACATTTCTTTTTGTGTAAAAGTGCTACTATGGGGGTGCCCCAGATCAAAGATCGATTTTTAGCACTCGTTCCCATTTCCCATACGGGGAGTGTTGTATATAACTCGTTTTGTAACAAATCCTCATCCGGAAGAGATGCCTCCTTCAGGAAGGGGAATGACGCAGGATAGGATACAAGTTCTTGTGAAGAAAGAAATATATGCATTTCATAGAAGAGGGTACAAGATTCTCCTATTTTATCCAAGCGCTCTATATTCAAGTTGCGGCCGATGGAAAAGTACTGTATAGTGTTTTTAAGCTCATGAAAGTTAAAATCGACTTTAAGAATCTTTTTTCAAGGATCAAAGGGTCTTTTAAGGGGAAACCTTCCAGCCTTGCCTCGTTAAAACAAGTAGGCCGGTACAGTCCTATTGTTACCCGCATCCTATCGGATGCTATGCTCTTCAATGAGATTCCTTCTCCTACAGAGAAGGAGGAATTGCGGATAGAGTTTATCCTGCGAAAGTTCAGCGAGTTTGGAATCTATGAACCGTATCAGGACGAGCTCGGAAATGTTGCAGCTATATTTCCTGCTTGTAGGCCTGCGGATAAATATGTACTACTTTTTACCGATATCGGCACAGAAAAGTATTCTCCAGTGGATAGTCTGGTTCGATTAACGGAAAATCGTGCAGAAGGGTTGGGAATCGCAGATGAAAGTCTTGGAGTTGCAGCTCTTTTAAACCTTGCTGAATGGATCCAGAAAGAATCCGTTGCGTATCAGATGAATGTAATCTGCCTGTTTACGAATCTATCAGAAGAAAATGGGGAGTTCAAGGCTTTAGAGCATTTTATACATTTTTATGAGGGACAAATCGCCTTTGCATTGTACATTGGAAGTCTTAATCAAGGGAACCTGGAATCAAAACCCCTGGGGCACTATAAACTGGCAGTTCGGGTATCCACACCCGAACAGGAAGTGATGAGCGTATTAGGGGGTACGTCCTCTGTAACGGTTCTTTCCAATATTGCTTTTCAATTGGGAAACATACAGTGGGATCGAGAAAGCGATACGGTACTGAACATAGCCCGGATCGACGCAGGAATCGGGTTTGGATACTATCCGAACGAAGGAGTACTGGAATTAGAAATGTATTCGGGGAATCCTCCTGTTCTTGATATGATGAAAAACACGATTACCGCGACTATTCAGAAAATTGCTTCGGAAACCCGTGTAGATGTAGAGATCCGGGTATTGTCCTATATACCGGTGGGAAATCCTGAGCTGAATACATCTCTGTTGGTTACTCTGAAAGATGTGTACTCCCGATTAAAAATTCCTATTCGTTCTGTATCCCTTCCCGATAAAACTGCGTTTTTAAACTCCTTTCAGATTCCTGCAGCTACGCTGGGGATCAGCCTGGGTAAGAAAAGTAGAAAAGAGGAGTATGTAGAAATTGCTCCCATTGAAGCAGGGTTTAAGCAGCTTCAGTTGTTTCTAGATTTAAGCATCGAAGCTGAGGAGCTTAAAGAGAAATGAAAGAGATATCGGAAAGCCCTATTTTGCGGAATACATTTCATCACAGCAGATTTTCCGATAAACAACGGCTGGTCGACCTGAAAGTTAAGCAAGGTTTAACAATCTCCCTTGGCTTTCCAACCTTAAATGAAGAAGCCACTATCGGCAAAGAAATCCTTATTCTAAAGACCGAGCTGATGGATCGTTTTCCTCTACTGGACGAATTAGTAGTAATAGACTCTGGTTCTCAGGATAAAACAAAAGCGATTGCCGAAAGTTTTGGAGCAAAGGTATACGTTTCTAAAGATATTCTCCCCCGGTACGGCAGCTATAGGGGAAAAGGCGAAAACCTATGGAAGAGCCTGTATATTTTATCGGGGGATATTATTGTCTGGATCGATGCGGATATTCACAATATTTCTCCGAAATTTGTATATGGGCTACTAGGCCCTCTGTTGGAGAATCCTGAACTATCGTATGTAAAAGCCTTCTATGAACGCCCCATTAAGACACCCTCGGAATTTTTCCCCAGCGGGGGGGGGAGGGTTACGGAAGTTCTGGTGCGTCCTCTGTTTTCCCTGTTTTTCCCGGATCTTGCCTATTTAATACAGCCGTTAAGCGGAGAATATGCGGGAAGAAGGAATCTTTTAGAGAAATTACCTTTCTCTGTGGGCTACGGGGTAGAGCTGGGACACCTCGTTGATATATACGACTTATTTGGGCCCCAAGTTATAGCCCAGGTAGACCTGGACCGTCGGGTCCATAGAAACCAGAGCGTAGAAGCCTTGAGCCGGATGTCTTTTGGTATCTTGAACACGTTCTTTCAGCGAATGAAAGATCGTCCCGAAGGTAAGATAGATACACCTCTGCACCGATACCATATCGCTTTAAAAGCTAAAGGGGACCTCCATGAACCTATATTCACGGAAATTCCTTCGATAGAAAGGCCCCCAATGGTGGATGTAAAGGAATATAAAGAAAAATTTCACCTGTCGTAAATCAGGTAACATCCGAAGAGCTTTCACCGCTAGAAGCCCATAATCCATCCAGAGTAGAACGGGTTATAGTTTTTAGTAACTCTTCAATCAGGGTAAAAGGTTCCTCTTCACGGTTCAAGATTCGGAATACCGTCTGAGAGATAGGCATTTTCAATTGCTGTTCCTGGGCAAGTTCCATAACCGCTTTACAGGCGACGGCACCTTCCGGAAGGTAGCCGATCTCTCCAATATGACGGATCAGGTCTTCAATGTTCTGGTAAGGGGATAGAATGTTTTTTAGTATAATTTCCCGACCAAACCGCCGGTTTCTCCCATA
>JAGODW010000301.1 GCA_017998025.1 Spirochaetales bacterium | reverse complement strand
GCCCAAAGCAGAGCTTCATTGTCACCTGGGCGGAGCGCTGGATATTCCTCAAGCACTCGAAGGAGCGAAGCTAATAGAAAAGGAAGTACAGGCTTTCTATAAAAACACAGTTTTTAAGCAATGGCTAAAGGAGGTACAGAAGGCAGTCCGTTCTAACCGAATTGATTGGTTACACCAGGAGTTCCAGAATATCCCTACCTTCCAAAGATACGTATGGAACGCTGGTTTTCTGCTCTGCTTCCAAAACCATTCGAATCTGCTGGAAGAGGTGGTTTATGGCCCCTTCCTTGATTCTGAGAAATTCACAGGAATCGGCATAGAGGCCTATGAACCTCTGGGCGATATTCAGGGGTCTGCTCTTCTCCAATCGGAATCTGTAATCCGATTTGCAGTGCAAAAGGCTATTCAGAAGGCCTTGAATGAGAATGTTCGATACCTGGAACTTCGCTGCTCGCCCTGGAACTATACTCAAGGGGAGCTGAAGACAGGGCTGGAAGTATATCGCATCATCGCGGAAGAACTGATAGATGCGGAGAAAAAGTATTCCCGGCAAGGCGTCTATCCTGACAAGCGCCTGGAAGATACGAAATCTCTATTTCGAAGTGGTGTCCTTCTTATTGCCAGCCGACATCGGAAGATGAGTCAAGTATACCAGTACATAGAACTAATGGAAGAAATCTATGAGAAGGATGTGTATCCCGAAAAGCTACTAGGTATCGATCTAGCAGGACAGGAACAGAAACTTCCTCCTTCCCGTCTTCGGGAAGCTTTTCTACCTGTGATGAACCGGTGCCAGCACATTACCATCCATGCAGGGGAAACAGAGGAAGTGGAACGTGTATGGGAGGCCGTGTATTACCTGAATGCCGAACGGATCGGCCATGGTCTTACTGTGAAGGACAATGAAGAGTTGATGCAGAAAATCATCGACCGGGGTATTGCGCTGGAACTCTGCCCCTCCAGCAACCACCAGATCGTGGGCTTTCGTACTGCAGGATATCCCCTCCGTTACTACCTGGAAAAAGGAGTGTTGGCAACTCTCAACACCGACAACCCCGGGATTTCTCGAACGAACCTTACTAAAGAATATCTAAAGGCGGCTCAACTCACCCCAGCTGGATTATCTATCCTTCAGGTTCTGCAAATTGTAAAGAACGGTTTCTCTGCCGCTTTTCTTCCCCTACCGGAACGGGAGCGGCTTCTTCTATCTGTAGAGCAGGAGCTCTACACCCATTCGATCCCCTTGTTACAGGAGGTATGGAAGAGATGATTGATAAAGAAAAAAATTACGAGAATCCTACCTTAGAAGAGGTTACCCTGGGAGCCCTGCTTCATGACATCGGAAAGTTTGCTCAAAGGGCAGGAGAAGAAAAATATAAAACCCAAGAAATGCAAGGCCTCATTCAAAAATTAGATCCTAAAACAGGACGCTATACACACGAACACGCATTATACACGTATGGGGTAATAGAATCCTTGAAAGATAATTTACCTGATCGGATTCGATATCAAAAAGTTGCAAGACTGGCAGCATCCCACCATCAACCCTCCAATACATTCGAAAAAATTATACAATACGGAGACTACATTTCAGCAGGAATTGATAGAAAAGAAACTGCAGACACAGAAACAAACAACAAGCAAAAAAAATTCTTTGAAGTTCCTCTCGAATGTATTCTGGATCAAGTTAACTTTCCAGATAAACGCCCTAATACACAGAGATACTATTCTTTAGCTCCTCTAGAACCTGACGTTATTTTTGCCTCCCAAGACATATCGATAGGTCAGAAAGATTATAAAAATTTATGGAACCAATTCTATGAAGATCTAAAACAGTTAAACAACGAGGAATATGAAAATTATTTAGATGCACTCCTTACTGTATGCGAACGATACTTATGGTGCATTCCATCCAGCACAGTACAAGAACCAGACATTAGTCTCTACGACCATGCAGTGACTACTGCAGCATTTTCTACCTGTTTGTATCATTACTATATAGATAAAGGAATGTTTAATCCGGGTAAGGAGGATCTAAACTATCAAGAGCCAGCGTTCCTTTTTATACAGGGGGATGTAAGTGGTATTCAAACTTACATTTTTGACTTAAAAACAGCAGAATCAAACGCAAAGCTACTTAGAGCGCGAAGTTTTGAAATTGAGCTATTGTGCCAGCAGACGGCTCAATTTATTACAAATACATTAAATCTTCCTAGGGTATGTGTACTAACAAACGCAGGTGGTCAATTTCTACTAGTTGCGCCAAATAGTGTTAAAGCTACAGAAACGATTCCTACCTTACGAAAAACGATAGAGAAGTATTTCTTATCTCAATTTTTAGGTGAATTGAGTTTGAATATTTCTGAACCAGTATCGGCAAGCATGAATGATTTAAAGCAGCAAAAGTTTCCCCAATTATTAAAGAGGATTAAAGATTCCACAATCGAAGCAAAACAGAGAAAGTTTGCTTCGCTTCTTACCAGTATAGAAAACCATATCCTTCAAGAAGAGTACAATAATATTCAAAAAAGTGGAAAAGTATGTCCTATTTGCGAACAAAGAAGCGGAGAAGTTGAAAAAGAACAAACTCTAATCTGTAAGAGATGCAATCGTTTGATAAAAATCGGAGAGAAATTACCAAAATCTACAGCTATCCGGAAACAGAAAGATAAGGTATTAGGAGTAGAAGAAATCCATCTCTTGTATGAACTACCTGATAATTCAAAACAGGAATTTGCATTTTCTATTAACAAATATAAAGTAGGTTTTGGATGGTACCATATGCCTTACTATATTCCAAAAAATGAAAACGGTACTCCACTTACGTTCGAAGAATTAGCAGGGCAGGCAGAGGGTACCAAAAAAATTGCTATGTTCAAGGCAGATGTAGACAATTTAGGGGCTATATTTTCTATAGTTTTAAAGGATCGCATGTCCATCTCAAGGTATGCAACCCTCAGCAGGAATTTACATTACTTTTTTAGTACGTACCTTAATCACTTAATAGAAAGAAGATTCAAGCAAGATATTTATACTGTCTTCTCAGGCGGAGACGATATATGCGTTATTGGACCTTGGAATAAAGTGATAGAATTTACATTATCTATCCACAAAGAATTCCAGCATTTCGTAGGGAACAATCCTTCTATCACTCTTTCGGCAGGTGTCTCTTTAGCTAATTCTAACCTGCCGGTACGCAATCTTGCACATGAAGCGGAAGAAGCGCTGAAAAAATCAAAAGAAGCAGATCCTGAGATGAAAGAAAAGAATAAAATTACAATGTTTGATACAACAGTAAAATGGTCTGAATTTCAAACACTTATGGAGGAGAGTAAAAA
>JAGODW010000008.1 GCA_017998025.1 Spirochaetales bacterium | reverse complement strand
CAAGAAGATCATTTGTAAAGGGAAACGGGCTGCCATTGTGGGAGGGCATCTGCGGGCATCGGAAGAGATTAATGCAAAGATTCTAGGATCCGTTTCAGGGAGTGAGACGATCCTGGAAGTCGGGAACGATCCGAAAAGTAAGGAACGTTTGGATGTTCTAAAACAAAAAAGAGAAGAACTGCTAAAAGCGTCGGATGATATTAATTTAAACCTGGGAACGCTGGTAAATCTGAAAAAGATGAACAAGACATTACCGGAAGAGAAGGAAAAGTACTATCAAGAACTTATGACGAGGAAAAAGGAAGTAGAGGAAGAATTGGAGAAAATCAAGAACGAAACAGAGGAACTAAAGAACTACCTTTCTGGGTTAAAGATAAATGGAAAAATCTGCTCCTCCTCTACTGTATATCCAGGTGTGAAGATTTGCATTAAAGAGGCTGTTTTAGAGGTTAAGAACGAGTTCAAAGGGGTAACGTTTATTGCAGAGGGAAACCTGGTAAAGGTAACTAGGTACGAAGAACCGGATGAAGAGGTGTTGCAGAAGCGATAATGGCTTTGAAACCCATTGATCTACAGGTACTATTTTCCCGCTTGGTGGAACTAAGCCGGGAGCAGGCTGCCCAGAAAGAACTCCCTCTCCATCAGCAGGCAGTTCAAAATACACACATGTTAAAACAAACAGATCAAAAAGCACATTCCGTGAACACTACTCCAGAGGTAGAACAGGAGGTAGCAGAGCGGATCAAAGAAGAGGGGAAACGAGGAGCAGGACGCAGAGGGCAACCTCAAACGGCTAAAAACCAGCAGCCGTCCCCTTCTGCGGATGACGAGAATCCCGTAGAGGTTGTCCAGGACCCTGATCTGGGAAAGAACGTTGATATTACAGGATAGTGGGTAGAATGAGCCTAAGCAGTTGGATCGGCATAAATATTCTGATTCTAGTGGGGATGTTTTTCTATCTAAATAGAAAGATCAATCGCCGTTTGCAGATTACAGATATTGCTGAAAAAGCAAGGAAGGAAATCAACGGGATCGTAATAGAGTTGAACCATGCTACAGAGAGAAATATTGCTCTGATAGAAGACAAAATACACCAGTTAAAAACAGCTCTCGAAGCAGCCGATAAACGGTTAGGCATACTACGGAGAGAAATGGAAAGGAATACTCCTCTTACCTACGAGCGGATCCTTCAGAAACCAAACAACCCTTTTTCGCCTTCGGTATCCGAAGAAAAACTTTCCGAGCCTTCTCTGGATCAATCTTCTGCTATAAAAAAGATGCTTTCCCGGGAAGAGGTGTTGGACCTTTATAACAAAGGAATTTCTCCTTCAATCATAGCAACTAAGCTGGGTACAACCGTTGGAGAAATAGAATTGATTATTTCCTTGCAGGATAGGAAAGAACGAGAAAGATATACCCATGGAAATACAGAACAAAGCTGAGTTGAAAACGCTCTTTCGAGAAGACGGTGCCCGGGTTTTAGATGGGATAGGGAGATTGTTTGCAGCGCTCGATCGAGGGAAATGGGAACGTGCTATAGGAGAACAGACCTTTCGATCTATCCATTCCCTGAAGTCAGAAGCTGCATTTCTCGGATATGCCCGTGTAGTATCCATTATAGAGAACCTGGAGGAGATACTTTCTCATCTAAAGCAAACGCCCCCTCAAGAGGCAGAGTTAAGGGAATTTCGAAGTATCTATTTAGCCCTGGAGAGAGATCTGGGCAGTATCCTTCGGGGACTGGAACTGGAACTTTCTCTGGAAAAATCCCGGGAACGACCTCAGGAAACACAGAGGATAGTAGAGTTAACAGATTTTGAGAAGGTAGTGTTACGAGAGGCGATACTGAGGAACGAAAAATTATTTCAGATTGATGCAGAGGTAGAAGATACAGAATCCATGCCGTATCCAAGGCTCTATCTTCTTATCAATAGTTTAGAACTACAGGTAAATGTACTACGAATCTCCCCTTCTCTTGAAATACTAAAGAGGGGAAAGGAGCGCGGCTGTTCTATATTCATTACCACCTCTTCTTCTCTTTCCCACGTACGTTCTCTCCTGGATATAAACGGTCTGAAAAAGGTTGAAATTAAACCTTTAAATCTGGAAGAAGTTCTGGGTGAATCGGATGTCATACCACGAAAATCAACGCTATCGTTCATTTATCCCAGATATAGAAAGTTTCCGGGTAAAGAAATCACGCTTCCTTTAGATTTCCTTTTAGTTCAGGAGTTGTTTCTTTCCTGTATGGGTGCAACAGGCACTGCCGGTTTATTTTCAAGATTCTTACAGGAGGAAATGGTAGAAAAAACAGGAGTACCGGTTCGGTCTCTAACTGAAAAGGCTGCCCAGCTTGTTCAGGACCTTTCTCTGCAGGTAGGTAAGGAAATAACGCTGTTTACCGAGGGAGATCCAGAAATGCGGCTCCCATTTAGGTCGTATGAAGGGTTGAATAGTATTTTAAATCATTTGATCCGCAATGCAGTGGATCATGGGATTGAGTTCCCGGAAGAAAGAAAGGTGAAGGGCAAGCGGGGAGAAGGAAGGATCCGGATTTCTGTAACGAAGCAAGGGAGTTCATTTATTCTTGAGGTTTCGGATGATGGACGGGGTGTAAATGAAGCGGTTGTACGGACTCTTGCAGAGGAAAAGGGGATAGATACAGCGTTCTCTTCTTCGGAAGAAGAGTTGTTTGCATTGCTGGCAACGTCAGGATTTTCTACAAAGACCATTCCCTCCTCTGTATCGGGTAGAGGGGTGGGGTTAGATGCAGCACAGAAAGTGGTAAAAGAATGGTTGGGCGGAACTATAGGCATACACAGTGCTCCCGGGGAAGGGTCCACAGTTTCGATTCGATTTAGTGTATCTAACCTCCGGTATCCTGTATTCCCCTGTACAGCAGGGGAAAAGGAATTTTTGCTGCCCAAGATTCTGGTAGAAGAAATATTCCCTCTCTATCAAGAGGCAGTTCTTTGGGAAGGGGAAAAAGGCGTATACAGGGTAGGAGGGAAACGGTATCCCCTCTATTCTTTTTTACCCAGATCCCAATGGAAAGATGGGATCGGCGTTCACCTTGCGGTAGGGGAAAAACAAGGGATCCTTCTGGTAGATTCCATGAGACAGGAACAATGGATCGATTCCGAAAGGTTACGAAAGGACCTGGAGGAACTCATCCAGCTACTTGAGGTATAAAAAAAACGGTATGCCTGGACGTCGAACTGCATACCGTCTAGAGAGTAGTGAGAGACCCTCCAGTACTATTCATCGGCTTTTTGGGGAAAATCTTGATACTTTTTAAAATCCTGTAGAGCTTCAATATGGTATTGAATCGATGATAAAAGATCCGTATAGATCCTTTGGGAATTTCGTAATACCTGTTCTGTAGAAAGATCTCCAGACTTTTCCAATGTTTTCAGGGTATTAGCAAGGAGAAAGCCCGCTACATCCCGAAACTGGTTTGAAAGAATCTGATGATCGATTTCTTCCAGCTGCTGAAAGCTAATTGATTGTCCTTGATGAAAACGATTGAGAAGGATTTCTACCTCTTGCAGTCCTTTCTGCGAAAGGTGGGACAAGAGTTGTAGCCCTTCAATCAATTCTTGCACTCCTTCTGCAATATTCTCTCTCCGGGGAAGGAGTGCACTTTCTCTATCTGCAGTATGGAGGATCGCTTCCAGAGAGTTCCTGCAGTGAGGAAAGGATAAGAGTTCTTCTAGAGATACAGGTTCTATCCCTTCGATTCGTAAACCATCCTTGGATAGGGTTCGGGTATGAATATGGGGATGCAGCTGCCCCTGGATTTCAAACCAATCCCGATAGATCAGCATTCGCTGGTCGGTAAGGACAGAACCGCCCCTATTAGAAGGAAGCTGTATAGGATTAGCATCGTGCAGGTACCGGAAGAACTCTGTTTCACCGGGCTTAAATCTGTTCCAGAAAGAAAAGACACGTTCTTCAAAAAAGCTTCCCTTACAGTGTGTGTGTTTACGTGGAAATGATAGATCCAGGCCAGCAAAAATAAGGGGATTACATCCCAATATTCGCCCAAAATCCCAGGCACTGGTGGAAACAGATCCTCCTGCTCCCAGGAGCTTTTTCTTCCCTGTCTTTCCTTCGAGGTACCGGCCTAAGGGAAACAAGGAGCCTGCAAGAAAGGTCCTGCCCGGTAAACGACGGAACACTGCAGGATGGGTGGAAGGCTCTGAAATAAGGCGTGAGGACTGCTGCCAAACCCGATCTAAGTGGCGCGTGTTCCAGTACTGCGGATCCATAACCAGAACAAAATCCGGTTCAACCCCGGCTCCAAGACAGGCAGAGTAACTGGTATCTACGGAAATTACGAGGAATCGTTCCTTTAATTGTTTTAAATGGGGTAACACGTCATCGAGGGAAGGCCCTGCAGCAATCAATAACGCAGGGAAATGGTGGAATCGATTTTCCCATACATCGATCCCTCCCCGTTTTTCTATAACAGGAAGATTTCGGATAAAATTTCGTACCCAGAGTTTTCCAAATCTATGAAGTGTATTCAGATTTACCTGCCGGCGGGAATGGAGACGTTGTAAAGCTTGCTCGACTTTTCGGAAAAATTCGGTATGTAATTCTACGGAGGGGCGATACTTGAATATCGAGAATCGAATATCTTCTAACTCCTGAAGTACGGTGTCTCCCAGGGCAAAATCTGCCCCTAGAAACAGGGAGATTCTCTTATTGCTGAATAGGGCTGTAAAATCTCTTAGTTCAAGGGCTGCTCGAAAAAAGGCAAGATTCGGTTCCAGAATCCATACGTTTACTGTTGGGAAAAAGGAAAGGATCGCTTCGATATGATAACCCAGCCCGAATCCAAACACTACTACTCCCTCTACTTCCCGCGGAATGGAAAATTTAACCGTATTGAGCGCTTCTTTCATCGGATCGAACCTACTATGCAAGGTTACACCCTGCCAGATTCCTGTAACATCTCCGCTGCGGGTTGAGAGAGGTTCTATTTCTGTGGGTTCTTCCTCAAGAATCTTGTCAGGGGAAAAAGGGAATTTTACTACCTTAGTAGAGGTGAGCTCTGACATATTTATCTTCAGGAAAAACTCCTGCCTTTTTATAAGAGACTGATTTTCGGATTTCATCTAAGCTCCAGGACTATTTCCATTCCCGGAGTGAAAGGAGTTCCCGGTTGTGGAGTTTGGCGGTATACCCAGCCTGAGCCAACGATCGTTACCTTTACGTCTTTCCGGGAAAGAAGGGGAAGCAGTACTTTTTTGGGGAGACCGGAAAAATCAGGGACTGTATCAGTCATAGGGGGAAGAGATATCCGAGGAAGTGTGATCATGCCAGGATGGGTATATACCTGCTCTCCAGTGCGAGAAATTCCTAGATACGGTACCAGGAATTCTCCAACTTTTTTAATGATCGGGGCGGCAACGCGTCCTCCAAAGTAACTGTCTCCCTGTGGACTTTCTATAACTACGTATGCAATCACCTGGGGCGAATCGGTAGGGAAGAGGGCTAAACAGGAAGCTATGTATGCAGTCTCGCTGTACTTGCCCGTATCCGGATCGATCATCTGAGCCGTTCCCGTTTTTGCAGATACCCGTACTCCTGGAATACGAGCCCGGGTTGCAGTACCGTTCGCCTCTGTAACAGATTCCATGTATTCCAATATTTCCTGGGCAATTTCAGGTGAAATCACCTGTCTTAGAGGCTCACGTGGATATTCCTTGATAAGTGTGCCATCTGGAGTGAGGATCTTCTTAACAATATGGGGCTGTAGGAGGACCCCGTCATTTGCAAAGGCAGTTGCTGCCTTTACTACTTGCATGGCTGTTACAGCAATCTCCTGACCTATTGCAAGGGTCGGTTTAGAACGGATAGACCATAGGCGAGGAGGGCGAAGGGTTCCGTTTTCCTCTCCGTTCAGGGGGAGGCCTGTGAGTTCGCCAAAACCAAAGAGACGCAGCATCCTATAGAAAGATTCTATATTTGCCTGGTCCGATGCATAGGCAGCTCCTGCATTACAGGAGTACTTCAAAATATCCCGGACAGTCACACTGCCATGGCGGCCTAGGCAGTTAATCCGAATCATCTTTCCATCCCCCGTAGGCTTTTCGTAATAACCGTTGCAGAAAAATGTGTCCTTCTCATTCAACACTCCAAGTTCAAGAAAAGATGCTAAAGAAAAGACTTTGAATACAGAGCCGGGCTCATACAGGAGAGAAATAGGCTTATTCTTCATCGTCGCTGGAGTAAGGGTTGATAGAACGTTTGGATCGTAGTTTGGTAAAGATGCATACCCTAGAATATCTCCCGAGGGAGCATCCAGCACAAGAATCATAACGGAATTTGCCTTTTCTTCTCTGTATACTTCATCCGCAATCTTTTCCACCGTATGCTGTATGGAAGAGTCGAGGGTAAGGAACAACTGGTTTCCGTAGACGGTTTCTTTGTAATTCCCTATTACAGGAGGAGTGAGTTCCTGGTTAAACGTGTACTCCAATCCATCCAGGCCGATATTGTCTATCCCAACGTATCCGATGATGTGGGATGCCATGCTTTTCCCCGGATAATTTCTCCCGAATTCCGGCATAAGGGAAATTCCTTCTAATTTTCCTTCTGCCAGTTGTGCTGCTACCTTAGTGCTCTCTGTAGGGGATATCTTCCGTTTAATAAACACAAATCCGCTATTCCCTCTTAGTTTTTCAAGTATTTGGGTTTCTGGGAGATTGAGTATTTCTCCCAGTATTTTACTGGTTTCCTCTGGCTGGGTAACATGCGGAACCCAGGCACTTACCGAATTCAGCTTCGTTTGAATAGCCAGGATCCTCCCGTTTCTGTCTAAAATCGGACCCCTTTCTACGGGAGGGAGGGATATCTGTGATTCAATTTGAATTCCTTCATTCCCAAGCATGATGTATCCGAATCGAAATAGGAGGATCAGGGAGAAAATAGTTAGAGATCCCATAACTATCAGGAAACGTCGATTTCGCAGGGCATCTTTCATTTATTGCTGCTTTCTCTTTGAAATGAAGAACACTACTTTCCCATGTACCCTTTCGATAGGGAGAGATCCATATATCCGCGAATCGAGTGAGTATAGAGGATTATCTCCTGTAACAAAAACTCCCCGGGGCGTGGTTCGTTCGCACCTCTTTACTGTCAGTGTGCTGCGACGCGGATCAGATACCAGCAGAATATCCTCTGGCTTCGGAGTGCTCCACTGGAATAAGTACTTTCCCGACCGAGGAAATTGAATCCCGTACGAAATCTTATTTACAAGAACCAGTGAATTGCTAGGGAGAGAAGGTTCCATTGAGATACCGGACACCTGTACCAGGTCGATTACAAATATTCTCAGGAGAATCACCATGAGTACAGCGAGTACGACCCCTTTTACGGTTTCCAAAGGTTCTCCTTTCCTTAGAGTATTATTTTTTAATTCTACTATAATCCTAAGTTTTTATCCTGTCGATAAGGGAGTTAGAACTATGATCATGGAGCTTATTAAACAGGATGTTCGAAAGCGGCCTAAGTTAAAACGAGATCTTGAGTTATTGGTATGGAAGACGAAAATTCAGTCGTTTCTGCATAAAGTACCGTTTGTTTTGTTAGCCGCAGGATTTCTTGCTGCCCTGGGCGTTTCAGGAAGCGGACTCGCGTCTCATTCACTCTGGGCAAAAAGTAACTCCATTGAACTTCCTTCAGAAAATGAATTGGAACAGCTACTCCTTACCTTTTCACTGGACCCCCAGGAAAAGGAAGAACCTTTTCAGACCCCGAAAGTAGATCAATTTCCGGAGCTGGTAGTTAAAACATACAGGATCCGTCCGGGAGAAACTCTTTCAGAAGTTGCTCAAAAAAATGGGATCCGGCTGGACACGTTAATCAGCATGAATGAAATATCTAATGCCCGTAAAGTCCCGGCCGGCTCGAATCTGCTGATTCCGAATACCAATGGAATCATATACAAGGTGAGCCGGGGAGACTCCTTATCAAAGATCGCGACTATGTTTAAAGTAAATGTCCAGCAGTTAGCTGATGCGAACGATTTAGTCTCTTCGGTTATCCACCCGGGAATGAAGTTGTTTATTCCGGGAGCCATGCTTCCGCAGACAGAACTGAAACGTATTTTGGGAGAACTCTTTATATTTCCTACTACAGGAAGGATTACTTCTTCTTTTGGTATACGGCCTGATCCCTTTACGGGTGTTCGCAGGTTTCATAACGGAATTGACATCGCCCATGCTCCTGGCACATCGATTCATGCAGCGTTGGCAGGAAAGGTCGCGAGGATCGGTTTTCACCCAAGTTATGGTAAGTATGTTATCATAACCCATGATGGAGGATTGCAAACATTCTATGCCCACTTGCAAACGATAGCAGTTCCTATGGGGAAAACAGTGGCACAGGGTTCGATCATCGGTGAAATGGGAAGTACAGGATACTCTACAGGATCCCATCTGCATTTTTCTGTATTTAAGAACGGAAACCCTATAGACCCGATGCAATATTTTAAATAAAATAGCAAAAATCGTGAGAGGAGAGATATTATGCGGAGAGTAGCAATTTTTATCATCATTCTCTTTGCATTGGTTGCATTTATTAATGCCTATTCTGCTGCACGGGCACACACTCCTCAAGCTGTACCGATAGAGAAAACCTCATAGGGTTTAAGTTTAATGTAAGCAGCATTTCCCTTTTATCTTCCGTGGCAATGCTTGTATTTTTTCCCGCTGCCGCAGGGACAGGGATCATTCCTTCCTACTTTTTCTGTAACACGGCGTATCTGTACGTTTTGAGGTTGTGAACCTGCGTCGCCCCCGGATTTATCGAAGGCACTTACTGCATTGTGACTTGCCGTACCTACCGGGACTTTCCCGGAAGGAGGTGTCCGCTCCTTTGCCCGTTCTATCCGCACCTGGAACATTTTTTTAGCAATCGTAGTACGAATGTCATACAAGAGCTGGTCAAATATTTCAAAACCTTCCAGTTTATATTCAAGGAGGGGGTTCTTCTGCCCGTAGGAACGGAGGTACACAGCTTCCCGGAGAGCCTCCAGATTTTCTAGATGATCCTGCCATTTCGAGTCTATGGCGCGTAAATATTCATACCGAATAACCATATTGAATGTTTCCGGTCCTACAAGCTCAGCTTTCGCGTATAGATCTTTCCGTAAATCCTCCAGGACCCGCACTTTCAAATTTTCCGGGCTAGTACCCAAAAGATCATCCAGAGCGTTACCTGGAGTGTACTGGAACGTTGTCCGCAGGTTCTTAAGAACCTCTCCTAACACCGTAGCATCTTCTCCGCGTGTTTTTGTAAAAGGGATAAGAATTTCATCCAGGAGCTCTTCTGCTGTAGAGAGGATCCGTTCCAGCAGATTTGGATCTTCAAGAATTTCATCCCTCCGCGTATAAATAAATTTTCGTTGCTCGTTCAATACATCATCGTACTCTAAAAGATGTTTTCGGATCTCGAAATTCCGCTCCTCTACCTTCATCTGTGCTCGTTCAATGGAACGGTTTAACAGGGGATGATTCAAGGGTTCTCCTGGCCGCATGCCTACTCTTTCCAGAAGAGATTTCAGGTTTCCCTTGCTGCCTCCGAACAGACGCATAAGATCATCGTCCATTGAAAGAAAGAAACGAGATTTTCCCGGATCTCCCTGTCTTCCCGAACGGCCTCGAAGCTGGTTGTCGATACGTCGGGATTCATGTCGTTCCGTGCCTAAAACATACAATCCCCCCACTTGTTTCACTTCTTCATACTGCTGAAACCAAAGGGATAGCTCTTTTTCATATGCAGAACGGTATTCTTCCTCAGATGCATCGGTACCTGCCCGCTTTCGTGCCCGGAATTCAGGGTTTCCTCCCAATTTTATATCCGTGCCTCTCCCGGCCATGTTAGTGGCTATGGTAACAGATCCTTTGGCCCCTGCCTCGGCAATAATTAGTGCTTCACGAGCGTGGTTCTTTGCATTTAGAACCTCGTGCCGGATGCTGCGTTTTAAAAGGAGCTTAGAGAGCTGTTCAGATTTTTCTATGGAAATAGTTCCTACCAGAATAGGCTGTCCTTTTCGGTGAACTTGTTCTATTTCATTACAAATCGCTTCATACTTATCCGGTTCATTGAGATAAATTAGATCGTCTTCATCAGCCCGAATCACCGGTCGATTTGTGGGGATAACCACTACATCTAGATTGTATATCTTATTGAACTCTTTAGCTTCTGTATCTGCGGTACCTGTCATACCGGATATTTTTTTGTACATGCGGAAATAGTTCTGGAACGTAATGGTAGCCAGGGTTCGGTTCCGTTCTGCTACCCGGATGTTTTCTTTTGCCTCGATGGCCTGGTGTAATCCTTCCGAGTACCGACGACCGTATAGGATCCGTCCGGTGAACTCATCTACGATTTGTACCTGTCCGTTCTGCACCACGTAATCTGTATCCTTGTGAAACAGATAATGCGCTCTAAGTGCCTGGGTAACGTAATGGATGTATTCAAAGTTTTCATCTAAAAACAGGGACCCTTGAATGATCTTACGGCCCTGCAGGATCTCTTCCAGGTGGTTTAACCCTTCATCGGTAAAGGATATCCGTTTACCCTTTTCGTCGATCTTGAAATCCCCCCTGGGTTCCTCTGGGTACTCGCCGGTAGCAGGATCTTTTTCACATTCTACCAGAAATTTCACTACTTTATTTGCATTGAGGATTTTTATCGTATCGTCTTCTGCAGCTCCAGAAATAATAAGGGGTGTTCTAGCTTCGTCAATCAGAATTGAATCGATTTCATCAATGATACAGAAATTGTGGCCCCGTTGAACCCTTCCGCCTATATCGTACCGCATATTATCCCGCAGGTAGTCAAAACCAAACTCATTATTGGTTCCATACGTTATATCTGCTGCATAGGCTTTTTTTCGGGCTTCATTATCCATCTGGGAAAGGATGACTCCTACAGAAATTCCCAGAAACTTATAGACTCTTCCCATCCACTCAGAATCGCGTTCCGCTAGGTAGTCATTTACCGTAACAATATGCACACCCTTGCCCGTTAGGGCGTTCAAATAGGCAGCAGGAACAGAAGAGATCGTTTTTCCCTCTCCTGTTTTCATTTCCATGATTTTCCCCTGGTGCAGTACAATTCCTCCGAGAATTTGAACATCGTACAATCTTTCGGTAAGAACCCTTCGTGCGGCTTCGCGTGCAAGGGCGAAAGCCTCAGGCAATAACTTATCGAGACTGACTCCCTCTTCTACTAAACCTCTTAAACGAACCGTTTCCGTAGGGAAATCATCATCGTGCAAGCTCATCGCCCATTGCTCTCTGGCATTTACCTCATGGAGCAAGGGAAGTAACGCACTAATGTCTTTATCGTTCTTTGATCCAAGCAAAGCTTCTAAAATTTTTTGGAGCATGTAGAAATTCTATCCTCTATAGTAAGACAGGTCAAGATTGACAATCGGATACTCTGTAGCTACACTGATTCGATGTCAACAGATGCGTGCAGGGGATCCTCTAGAGGGGTCCGCCTTACGGGTTATTTCTTACTAATTCTCTTTTTTGGCGGATATCTCATCGGTTGTACCCGGACTTCTTCCCTTAATCTGGAACGGGAAGAATTATTTTCCCTTTCCTTTGGAAAGATGGAAGATCAGCTGGATGCGTTTCAAATTACTGAAAGCCCATCACTGATAAAAACAGATCTTTTCATGCATGATGGACGATTCTATATTTCTGATGGGGCTTCTGCGAAAGTAATGGTGTTTTCTTCCTATGGAGATTTATTGACATTGTATTACAACCCGGAAAAGAACCCCGAGCCTTTGCTGGTACCCTCCAGTGTGTCGGAATCGGTTACCAATAAACGGGCGTACCCGTATGCATTTAACCAGATTGGGGAAATAGCGGTGACGTCCAATAAGTTCCTCTACATAGAAGATCGACTTCCGGAGGAACGGAGTGTGTTTGATGGTGAACTAGGAGTAAGACTTAACAGTATTGTGCTAAAGTTTGAGAATGGTGAGTACCAGGGCTACCTGGGGCAGGAAGGGACCGGAGGGACTCCCTTCCCTTACATAGAATCTGTTACTGTAACCCGGAATGACGAAGTTGTAGTAATCTGTCGCACACCGAGAAAGTGGATTGTCTATTGGTTTACTTCTAACGGAGCCCTTTTTAACAAATCCAGTCTTTCCCTGGAAGATCTTCCGGTACCTTTTGAGGGGAAGGTGTTTCCCAGTCTGGAAACGATCCTTCCCTCTGCTGTGGATCCTTTATTATTCTTCAAGATAAGCTATTTCAAAGAGGGAGTAGATTCTCAAACAGGTATTCGCTACGGAATCGAGCACATAGGCACACGGATATACCGGTTTGATCTTTCTGAGCAGGGATTTAAAGAGTTTTTTGAAGTTCCGGAAAATATCCAGACTCTTAAACCAGCAGGGACCTTTGAAACACAAGAGTTACGATTGGCCTACGAACTGATAGGGATAGTGGAGGGAAACTATTTTTTCTTCTTATGCCGCCAGGATACTGATCTATATCAACTTTTGATTCTTCAGGCCAATGGGAAAGTACTTCATAGGAGGAATCTAAGAATCGAAGACAGCCAACTGCTTTATTCCTGTTTTCATGTTTCCAGGGAAGGAATTCTTTCCGCTCTGCTCGTAACGGATGTTGCAGCCAAAGTTGTTTGGTGGCGTTCTGACGCTCTCTTGAAGGAGCGATGAGATATGGGATCTTTAAAAACCTCTTTTCTACCCGTAGCAACCTGTAGTACAGCTTTAGATCTGGATCAACGGGTACAGACAACCTATCATCTCCCTGCTCTTGTGTTAATGGAAAATGCAGGTCGATCTGCTGCAGAGTATCTATTCCCGTACCTTGAGGAACCTTGTGTAGTAGTTGCAGGAAAAGGGAATAATGGAGGAGATGCCCTGGTGATTGCCCGACATCTGCTCCAAAAAGGAGTTTCGGATATCACCGTGGTGTTGGTTCAGGAAGATATGGGTGAGCTTGCCACTGTACAGAGCGCAGCCTTAAAGGCTCACGGATGCCGTATGCTAAACTATCAAGCTGAACGGGTATCGGCTCTTGAGGCTATCCGCAGGGGAAAGACAATCATCGATGGAATTTTGGGGATTGGATTAAAGGGGGAGGCACGGGGGACGATTCCAGAGCTGATAGATCAGATCAACGATTCCCAGGGAAAGGTGTTTTCTTTAGATGTCCCCAGCGGATTAGGGGATGACTATGCTCCAGGTTTTCCTGTGGTGCGGGCGTTTGAAACCCTTACCTTTGAAGTTCCAAAACTCTGTATGTATCTGCCGGAGGGGCGAATCTACTGTGGAACCATCCATTGTTTATCCGCTGGTTTTCCTCCCCGGGAAATTATGGAATTGAATACATCGTACGAACTTATAACAGGAGAGTCTCTTCCCTCCTTGATCCGATATCCGAACCCATGGGAGTATAAAAATCTAAGAGGGCATGCTGCCGTGTTCGGTTCTTCTGTGGGGACTACGGGTGCGGGGATTTTAGCCTCTGAGGCGGTGCTCCGGGCAGGGGCAGGGATGGTGAGTTTAGTGGCCGACTCTGACGTGTATCCGGTACTGGCCTCCCAGTGTAGATCCGTGATGGTGAAACCTTTACCTCCGAATCCAATACCCGAAGGATGGGGTTCTGCCTTTTCTGCATTTTTAATCGGGCCCGGGTGGGGCAGGGGGATAGAGCGGATGCCGTTGTTTCGCCGACTGGTATCTATGAAACGTCCGGGAGTGCTGGATGCGGATGGCCTATACCTATTAAAACAGATGCTGGATGAAAGAGAGACGCCGGACTTAGAGGGATGGATTTTAACCCCACACCCGGGAGAGTTTGAAGCTCTTACAGGATGTACGAGGGATACGTTTAAAACGAATCCGTTACCAAAAGCGAAGGAATTTGCTTCTCGACTGCATTGCGTACTTGTGCTCAAGGGGCATATTTCTTACATCGTTTCTCCCGATGGAAGCATAAAGGTCTATGATGGGATGAACCCTGTATTAGGGACAGCCGGAACCGGAGATGTTCTTGCAGGGTTGATTACAGGATTTTTAGCTCAAGGGATGAATTCTCTTTCTGCAGCTCTTTCCGGTGTCTTGATTTTAGGAGAAACAGCGAAGCAGGTGCGTTTAACGCAGGGGTACTTTTTATCCCAGGATCTTCTTCCTGGGCTTTCAAAGATGGTGTGGGACAATGCAGAAAAGGCAAGAGACCTTCGATAACGAGACGTACACGTACCATTACAACCGGGAGGAACGGTTGCAAAAAAATCCGCGGGTTCGGTCAGCCTTTTATGATGATTCGGGCTGTCATAGCCTGCCCTGTTTTTTTATGCAGAATCGTGGGCTCATGTTCTTTCTCATGGATTTAGGTTTTTTATTGATTCTTTTTTGGGCGTATCAAACGTTTTTCGGGTTTTCGAAAAGTGAACTGGAAATGAATGGATTCCATATCTCGCTATACGCATATGAATATGGAGAAGGTACGCTGATTTCCTTCAAGGCGCGTGCTACCCAGGATATACCTGAGGGGATGGAGGGTATTCCTGTAACGTTCCTCTTAGGAACTGAACAAAAAGAAGCTTTTCTTGATTTACCCATGAAAAACGGTGAAGAGAAAGTTCTTCGCGTATCTTTTCCTCTTCGGAAGATGAAGAAAGCTAAAGCCATTGTAGTCTTTATAGATAAATCGTACTCACTGATTACCAACGTACAGAAAAGCAATTAACGTTCCGGTTGACCAGCAGAGGGAATAATACTATAGTGGGAACCGGAAGGTGCGTGGGATGTATCAATTCTATCTCCTATCTATTGTTATGAATCTTTGTATCCCCGTATTTCTTATCCCTGGATTTTTTAAAAACAGATTACCCCTATTCTATTCATTCATTACGGAAGTATTCACAAAGGAAGACCAGGTCGTCCTTTTGGGATTTGCATCTGCCGCTATGGGAGTTTTTAAACTTCTTTCCCCCGTGTATGGGGATACACTCTTCTTTGGTGATCTATTCCCGGCTGTATGCAACTTAGGAGGAGGTGGTGTCCTTATCCTGGAACATTTTAAGGGGCGTGCAAACATGGAAATACCGATACTTCGAATACTGAACACTGTTCTACTAAAACGGAGAGATATCTGGGGATATATCTGCCTGATTGGAGGGGTTTCGCATTTTTTTCTTCCTAGCATGCTCTTTTTTTAGGATTTGTGATGCTCTTATCTACCGCTGCCATCATACGGCAAGGGCGGAAATTTTTTTTGGCCCGCCGTATGCCTGGAGGAAGCATGGCCTCAAGGTGGGAATTCCCCGGAGGAAAGGTTGAAGGGGGGGAAACGCCTGAACAAGGGTTGGCAAGGGAGTTGGAAGAAGAATTCGGGATCCATGCCCACATTGGCTCGCTCTTGTTTACTACCTGTTTTCGGAACAATGAGATTGAATATCGGTTGATTTCTTTTGAAGCTACGATCGGAGAACCTCCGGTTTTTTTGGCGGAACACACAGAGATCGGTTGGTTTACCCTCGAAGAGATAGAGGGATTAGATTTAGCCGATTCGGATCGAGTATTATTTCAGAAATTAAAACCCTATTTCATATTACGGTTCCAGGCTGAATGCAGCCGTTCTTTGGAATGATAATAACTCCATCCCGAATAAAGTAGGTTCCATAATCGCCATCCCTCCGGGGAATATCATCCACGCCGATCCTGCATCCTTCTCCAATCCGTGCATTTTTATCGATGATCGCTCCTCGAATTCGAGTCCCTCGGCCGATCCCGATATCGGGAACTCCCTTTCTTCGATTTTCTAGTTTATCCGCCGGAGTTTCATAGAAATCAGCTCCCATGCATACTACCCCTTCCAGACT
>JAGODW010000300.1 GCA_017998025.1 Spirochaetales bacterium | reverse complement strand
CAGAGTCCCCTGAGATAGTTCTCTATTAAAGGGATGGTGCAGGATTTCGTTGAAAAGAACTGCGATAGTATCCCAGAATCGTTGGGCTTGTTTCATCAATTTCCTCCTCAGGCCCAGAAGCGGTAAAAGTGATGCACGGGCCCCTGTCCCTCTCCCAACCGATAGTCCGCTCCTGCCTGAAGAGCTTCCGTGACATACGTTTTGGCACTCTGAACCGCATCCGCAAGCCTATCCCCCCGGGCCAGGAAGGCTGCTATGGCAGAAGAAAGGGTACAACCCGTTCCGTGAGTGTTTCGTGTTTCTATCCGGGGAGCTTCCAGGATTACTACGGTATCGGTTTTCTTCATATAAAGAACATCGGAACTTTCCCTTCCAGTAAGGTGTCCTCCCTTTACCAGAACGGCTGCAGGCCCGAGGCAGGCTATCTCCCGGGCAAGCGCTTCCAATGAGGTAGGAACTTCCAGGGGTTCAGGAACGGAGCGGCCGGCAAGAACGAACGCCTCGGGAAGGTTGGGAGTTACAATGGTAGCTAAAGGAAGGAGAATTGTACGCAGTGCTTCGATGGCATCTTCCTGCAGGAGCCTGGCTCCCCCTTTCGCAACCATCACTGGGTCAAGCACAATAGGAGCAATTTGATAGGCTTTGAGTCGATCCGCCACCGCCTCAATCACAGCCGGGGAATGGAGCATGCCGATCTTTATCGCATCCACCCCAATATCTTGCACCACCGCATCGATCTGCAGACGAATAAACTCCGGTAGCACAGGATAAATCCCGGTAACGGTCCGGGTGTTTTGGGCGGTAAGAGCGGTAATAACCGACATCCCGTAACACCCAAGGGCAGAGAAAGTTTTCAGATCCGCCTGGATTCCTGCCCCACCGCCACTGTCGGACCCTGCAATAGTTAGAACTCGTTTATACGTTTTCATGGATTTCCTCCGTTAAGGATCTTGCATAGTTCTTCTGCAGCGTGTCTAGGATCCGGAGCAGAGATGATTGCAGAGACCACGGCGATCCCGTCTATCCCGGAAGAAATGACCTCCGCTGCATTGGAGATTTGTATCCCTCCTATCGCTACCAACCGGTGCCGGGAATGGTTCCGGGCCCATCGAAGCCCTTCAATTCCCCAGAAGAAACCCTTTATGTCTGTTTTAGTAGAAGTGGGAAATACGGGGCCTACCCCTAGATAATCCACATCAAAGGCTTCTGCAGCCTCCAGTTCATCGTAGGTTTCCACAGAGAGCCCAATAATCGCTTGCGGCCCCAACAATCTTCGTGACACTCCATACGGCATATCTTCCTGCCCGATGTGGACTCCGTCAGCCTCCACCGCGAGGGCTACATCCACCCGATCGTTTATCAAAAGGGGAATCCCCCGGGGGGCAAGCAGCTCCTTTATTTCCCTTGCTTCCTCAATGAAAGTTTTTGTACTGAGCTTTTTTTCCCGAAGCTGGACAAGGTTTACCCCTCCTTCTATTGCTTCGGCTACCACTTCTATAAGGGGCCTTCCTCCTGCCAATTCTCGATCCGTTACCAGGTACAATAGAGGAGAGGGTAGTAGGCGATTCATTATTGTTTCTCCAGATCCTTAAAGAATATGGGCCAAAAAGGGTCCTGTTCCGGGATCTTCAGTTTTTCTACGGTGCCGTCCCGCCGTTTTATCTCCTGTCCTTCTTTGTGAGGCACCACTTCGCCTACCACGCTGGCCTCGATTCCTTCCCGCTTCAGAGCAGCCAGTATGTTCGGCGCAGAAGAGGTTTCAGCGGTAAGGATCAGGGTGCCCTCTGCAATAGATTGAAGGGGATCAATACCGAAATAACGGCAGATTCCCTCGATCTCTTCTGTCCAGATAAATCGGGATTCATCGATCCGCATCCCTACCCCGGAAGCATTCGCCACCTCGTACAATCCTCCCAGTACCCCTCCTTCGGTCGCATCATGCATGGCATGTACACCCCCGGCAGCTTTTGCAGAGAGGGCATCTTTTACTACGGACATCTTCTTCATGTACCCCTGGCAGCGTTGAACAAAATCTAAGGAAAACTTTTCCTTAAGTTCCTCCTCATACAAACTGGCCAGTAATCCTACAGTTTCTATCGCCGGTCCTTTGGTTACAATCACCGCATCCCCTATTTGGGCTCCTTTCGGAGTAATGTATTCGCCTTCTTTCGCAAAGGAGAATACTGTGATTCCTCCTACGGTGGGTACCGTTACCGCAGGATAGTAGCCGGTGTGTCCTCCAAGGATCGTCATCTCCAGGTCCAGGGCTGTGTTATGGATCGAATCGATGATCTGCCGAAGCTCCTCCTGAGAAGTGTTAATGGGCATGAGGAGGGTATACGTTATGTACTGGGGTTTCACTCCCATCACCGCTACATCAGAGGCTCCAATATGGACGATGTACCATCCGAAGTCCTTGTAATCTTTCCCTGGCATGGGAAAGATTGGATCTTCCGCTACGATCATCACACTCCCGGTATCCAGTTTAAGTACCGCGGAATCTACGCCGGTAAGGGGAGGCACAAGGACATGGGGGTCTGGCTTCCCCAGACGATGCAGTAAGAACTGTTCAAAGGTGTTGAGGTCAATTTTTCCAATCTGATTCATTCATTCCTCCAGCAATTTTGCCTCGTTCGGGCAGCACAATAAAAAAAGCCGCCCGGCGTGGGCGGCTTTCCAAGGTCTACCTAATTTCCTACGCCGGCATTATCCGGATCAGGTCCATCGGTCATTCCCACAGCAACGCAAGGGAATATCTCAGCCCGGTTTGTCCGAGCCCCCGTTATGTTTGTTTAACTATACTACAGTCGTTTTTAAAGCGTCAAGGGATACCTTGCTTCTGGAATGGATTCTCCCGTTTTGTGAACCTGGTTATACGAGGTGGAGTACCGGAAGTCTATGGGCCTTATACAGATTACAGTAGCAGGAATTAGTGCGGATTAAATCACCTTATACTTCTGCAATTAATTCCACTTCAATGTGTGCACCTTTGGGCAGCGCTGCTACCTGTACCGTTGTTCGTGCTGGATAAGGCTCTGGAATGAAAGTTCCGTAGATCCCGTTCAGGAGAGCGAAATCTTCTATATTGGTTAGATACACGGTTGTTTTTAGAATCCGATCCATCCCTGATTTTTCACTTTCCAGGATTGCCTGGATATTAGAAAAAACCTGGCGTGCTTCCGCTTCAAAACCTCCGTTTACCAGATTTCCATTTGCTGGATTAATTCCCATTTGGCCGGATAAAAAGAGGAAATGTCCATACCGGACAGCTTGAGAATAGGGCCCGATGGCTTTAGGAGCTTGATCGGTGTGAATCACTTGTTTTTTCATGGGTGTAGCATAGTGGTTTTCCCCTATCATAGGCAAGAGGCAGAGTAA
>JAGODW010000299.1 GCA_017998025.1 Spirochaetales bacterium | reverse complement strand
GAGATATCCCGTTTCCTGGTGGAATGTGCCCGTCAGCATCTGAATCCGAAGACCGAACAGAGGATTCCCATTTTAATCCGAATTATTGACGATCTGGAAGAAATGACGGACGAATGTTACGGCCTGGGTATGCTCCTGGAGCGAAGCATTCAAAAAAAGATGCACTTCGATAAGAAAGAGCGAGAGCAACTGATTCCCTATGTATCCCTGGTAAATCAATTTCTTCAATTTGTGAAGGAGAATTATGGAAAACACTTTACCCGGGAACTGATGGAAGTGGCGCAGAATCTGGAAGACAACATTAACCAGGTCCGCGACGAACTTAGAAAACGAGCCCGGAAACGGCTTAAAAGCGGAGCGAACGTGAAAACAGAACTCTTATTCATAGATATAGTGCGAAAAATGGAGAAACTGGGAGACCGTGCCTATAGTATATCCCAGGCCATGATGGAAATCTAACAGAAGGGTTATACCTTCTTTTTCTTTCTGAGGATATCAATCACAACGGCAGCCACGATGATCACTCCTTTCACGACCCGTTGCATCCCCTGGGGAACAATCAATAGGTTCAAACCGTTGGATACTACTCCCATGATTAAGGCTCCAATGAATGTTCCTATGATAGAACCCTGGCCGCCCGTCATGCTGGTCCCTCCAATCACAACTGCGGCAATTGCATCTAACTCCGAACCTTCCCCTGCCACCGGAACAGCCGAATCCAGGCGGGCCGTTAAAATAATAGAAGCTAACGCACAGGTCAAACCGGAAATCACATATACGATCTGAATGTACCTTTTTACATTGATACCTGAGAGAGTGCTTGCGTTCTCGTTTCCCCCAATTGCATAAACGTATCGTCCTAATTTTGTCTGCGTTAAAATGTACCAGCCTATGGCAAAGACAATCAGCATCAGAATAGCTGGCACAGGAAAAAAGCCCCATCTACCTGCTATGGCATTAAAATCTGCCGGTAAAGAATAAATTGGTTTCCCTCCGGAGATCGTATACGCCCCACCGCGGGCAATCGACATCATACCCAGGGTGGCTATAAAGGGCGGAACCTTGATCCGTGCGATGAGCACGCCGTTTATCCAGCCCATAAAAGATGCACTCAACACCCCAAGAGAAATAGCCAGCAGCGTAGGCAAATTAAAGTATTTCATAAGGGCAGCCATGATTAACCCGGTAAGTGCTACGATCGACCCTACAGATAGGTCGATTCCCCCGGTGAGGATCACAAAAGTCATTCCCGTTGCAATAATCGCGATATTAGAAATCTGGAGCAGGATATTGAGGAAATTATCCGATGAAAGAAACTGAGGACTTAAGAAACTCAGCGTAATGATTAAGAGGATCAGGGCGGTAAAAGTACCTTTCTGCTCCCCTAGAAACCGAAGACTGGCTGCTTGAGCGAGTTTACCCTTCATAAGCTGCTTTTCCTCCTGTAGTTGCCAGCATCATAATTTTTTCCTGAGATAGTTCTTCCCTGGATAATTCTCCGGCTACCCGGCCTCTCCAGAGTACTATAACTCGATCACTCATTCCTATAATTTCCGGAAGCTCTGAAGAAATCATGACAATGGCAGCTCCTTGTTTCGTAAGTCTATTCATTAGATTGTACACTTCCACCTTTGCTCCTACATCAATACCCCGGGTCGGTTCGTCCAGGATCAGTACACGGGAACCGGACAGGAGCCATTTGGCAAGAACGGCCTTCTGTTGATTCCCCCCCGAAAGGGTTGCTACGATTTGCTTTTCCGAATGACAATGGATCTTTAAATCGTCAATGTACGATTTCACCGTAAGTTTCTCTTCTTTTTTATCAATCCGCAGAAACCGATGAAATTTATCCAGGCTCGGAAGGGTAATGTTTTCACACACAGAGAGGGGGAGTACAAGTCCTTCATCCCTCCTGTTTTCTGTTAAGAATCCTATTCCTGCTTTAATGGCATCCTGCGGGCTCCGTATTTCTACTTTCTTTCCATCCACATAAATTTCCCCGTGAGCGAAGGGATCCAGACCAAAAATTGCCCGGGCAACTTCCGTACGACCCGCTCCCATCAGTCCCGCTATTCCCAGGATTTCCCCTGCACTTACATGAAAGGAGACATCAGAAAATAATCCCGGGCTGGTAAGATGCTTCACTTCCAATCGGACATCTCCCGGTGGGACAGATTCCTTTGGAAACTGATCATTTATTTCCCTTCCTACCATGATACGTATCAACTCTTCCAGCGTATATGCATGGATAGGCCCTGTAGCGAGAGTTTTACCATCCCTCATTACGGTAATTGTGTCTCCGATCTTTAAAAACTCTTCTATTCGATGAGAAATATAGATAACCGCTACCCCTTGTTTTTTAATATCCCGAATAATATTGAACAGGTTATCAGTCTCCTGTTCTGTAAGGGCTGCCGTAGGTTCATCCATGATAAGGATTCTACAATTCAACGATAGTGCCTTCGCAATCTCCACCATCTGCTGTTCTGCAATACCCAGCTCCCGAACCGGTTTTCGGACATCCACCGCGACTTTTAATTTGGAGAGTAATTTCTCTGCCTCCTGCTCCATCCTCTTATGATCGATTTGCCAGGGAACAGATTCTTTCATGAATTCCCGGTTTAGAAAAATATTCTGCGCAACAGTTAAACTGGGCACCAGGTTAAATTCCTGGTAAATCGTGCTTATCCCTAATTTTTCCGCGTCTTTGGGATTCCGAATCTTTACCGGCTCTCCATTGATTCGAATTTCTCCTTTTTCGAGGGGATATGCACCGGAAAGTATTTTCATAAGAGTGGATTTCCCTGCTCCATTTTCTCCTAAAATAATGTGAACTTCTCCTGCTTTCACCTGTAACGATGCTCCATCCAGAGCGCGGACACCGGGGAAATCTTTTGTGATGTGTATCATTTCAAGGAGATAATCCGACCCCATTATCCCTATCCTCCTGAAAATACACCATCACGCAGCACAAACATTGCTGCGTGATGGATGCTATCTTACTACTTTTTAAATTGATCCACGTTGGATTTGTCTACAATAATCGTATCGGTAACAATAAAGGGGGAGGATAGTGCCTCTTTATTCAGAGCCTTCTTTACCGCTTCAATTGCCTTGTACCCAATAAGAGGTGGTTTTACGTTAACGGTAGCGGTAATATCCCCTGCAGCTACTGCATTGATAGCATTCGGATTCCCATCAATTCCGATAATAATGACATCCGTTTTCCCTTTGGCTTTGCATGCCTGGGCAGCACCCAGAGCCATTTCATCGGAAAGTCCATAGAACATATTGATCTCTGGATATGCCTGGAGGAGATTTGCTACAACGTTCATCGATTTTTCCCGCTCCCAGTCTCCCGGTTGAGATGCAACAACTTTTA
>JAGODW010000298.1 GCA_017998025.1 Spirochaetales bacterium | reverse complement strand
CCACGATCACCACCCAGGGTTTATGGGATACCCCTAGCCCGATTGCAGGCTCTGAATAGGTAAAAGGCCTCATGTAGATCGAATGACCATTAGCAAAGTTGTCCTTTTCCCAGGCAGGATCGTACACAGGAGCATATCCGAGTTTTTTATTCCTGCGGGTAAGCTCGATCGATGCTGAGATGAATTGATCTACTGGAAACGGCGGCATGAGAATTCCTTCCATAGAGCGGTGCATCCGTTTTGCATTTTCATCCGGGCGGAATAGTTTCAGGCTTCCGTCCTTCTGGGGAAAAGCTTTCATTCCTTCAAATACACCCAGACCGTACTGGGTAGAGTAGTTTACAAGGGGAAGTTCAGGGAATGAGTTTCGTTTCGCCAGTAGCTCTTGGAGAGCATCGGGAGGAAGCTTTGCCTCTTCCTGGGGGGTTGTATGGGGTTTTTCGATGAATTTTTCGCTCCATCGACCTTCATCTTCATAGTGGGCATAGTATACCCATGGATACATTTGTAGGGAAAAACTCTTCGCCATAGGAATCTCCTGATAGTAAAAATATTTTTAATTGTAGGACGATGGAGGATATTCGTCAATAGAGCCTCTTTCAAAACTAGTGTTTTTCATCCAGGCGATTTTCAAAAATCACTATTATATAAGGATTTACGAATTTCACCGGGTTAGGAAGGTGGATTTTTGAAAACGCCTCAATAGAAAGGATTTTAGGGCATCGTTCTTTGTATCCCGAATCTCGTTTATGGAACAAATTAAGGACTGTCTATCCGGAAAGCGTAGACCCACAGGTTGACGTCCCAGAGGATCACCGGAACGCCTCGTTTCCTTCACCGAGGCGGTGGAGATCGCTCCACTCGATTCCCGTAAGCAATCCTCCCGTTGCCTTGGAAACCGGCAAGCCTCCGGGAATGGGTCCTTTTTTGAGACGTATTTCAAGTCCTTGGATAATGAGTGCCGTCAGGGTGGTCTTCTCCTGCACTGCCTTGATTTTCGCCTGAGAAACGAGCACATTCGGAAGGTTCAACGTTGTTTTCATACAGATATCTGTCAATGCTGAAATTACAGGGTTCTTCGGAAGAACTACGCTCGACCGATTGCACAAATTTATCGTATACTCCTACAGAATACATCATAAGACGCCGGTGGAACGTACCCATTGCCTGTACTCCACTCCTTTCCCGCCCCTCCCTATCCCTTACAATCGTGTTGGGGATTTCTGGATTTTACTTGATTTTTATTAGCGCGGACTTTAAAGTAGGGTGCAATATGGAAGCGATGCTGATTCTTGCAGGAGGGACGGGTACCCGTCTCTGGCCTGCCTCTACCCCAGAGCGACCTAAACAGTTTTTAACCCTCGGGTTACCCCGATCATTTATTCAGATGACAGTGGAACGGAGCCTGGCCGTTAATTCCAAAGCGGAAATTGTAATTGTTACAGGAAAATCCTACCAGGAGGGGGTCGAAGAGGAGGTACGGGCCTATGTACAGGAAGGGGCCCGGATTACCGTGTTAGGAGAACCCAGGGGTAGAAATACGGCTCCGGCTATTCTTTTAGGTGCACTCTATCTACGGAACCGATTGTCTCCCTCATCCCGTGTCCTTATTCTGTCAGCGGATCATCTGATCGAGCCTCTGGAAGCTTTTGTTCAGGATGTACGGAACGCGGCAGAGTTGAGCGCCCGAGGTTGGGTTACCGTGTTTGGTGTACCTCCTTCAAGCCCTCATACAGGGTATGGGTATTTGGAACGGGGGGAAGCGGAAGGTAAGGGGTTTCGTGTAAAGGCTTTTAAGGAAAAACCTGATGAACAGACAGCCCGCTCCTACTTAGCCACAGGTCGCTACTACTGGAACTCGGGGATGTTCCTCTTTACCCTGGAAATGCTATTTAGCCAGTACGAGCAGTACGCAACGGAAGTCGTAAACTCCTTCCGTGATGCAAGGCTGATGGAGCCCTGGAGCCAAGAGGAAATTCCTGTGGAGGAGATTCAGTGTGCATACGAGAGGGTGCCCTCTATATCGGTAGATTATGCGGTTCTGGAACGATCCAATCGGGTTGCAATGATTCCTGCCTCATTTTCCTGGAACGATGTAGGAAGCTGGGATGAAGTTGCCCGATTGCTGCCGAATGAAGCTCCAAACATCGTAGAGTTGGAAGGGAGTAACAACGCTGTGTACTCGGATATACCTGTAGCCCTCTGTGGGGTAGAGAATCTTATTGTCGTCATTCGGAACGGGAGAGCTCTTGTGTTGAAAAAGGGAAAGAGTCAGCTCGTACGGGAAGCATCGGAACGACTTTCATGAATAGAAGAACACTACTGCTGCTTCTAGGAATTATACTCGGGGTTTTTCCAGGAGCCCTCCCTTCTCTGAAAGCTGATCCATCCCCCTTTATTTCTATCGAGCCGGAGGAACTATTGGGATTATCGCTTCAGGAAGCATTCCAGCGGTTCGGTTCTCCCATCCAGGTGGGAGTGGTTCGGGGTGCAGAGCCATGGCAGGATGATGTGGTATTTATATATCCGGAAGGGGTAAGCCTTTTCTGGTTCCAGGACCGGGTGTGGCAGGTACGGTTGGCAACTCCCTACCCGGGGAAACTGAGAGGGATCCAGATTGGAGATACCCGGGAGCAGGTACGGGAAGTACTGGGGACACCCTATTTTACCGAAGAAGAGTGGTTTCTTTATCACTTTGTGGGTAGCTCGTTCCCCATTCGTATCCGGATTTTTTTTCGGCAATGGACAGTGGAAGATATTTACCTGTATCGAGGAGATTTTTAAACAGGTATGCTGGTCCTGGTTGTTACGGGAAAAACATTGGAAGAGGTTTGCCAGGTCTTACGTACGTTTCCCGGTTTTTTGGGTGGGATAGAAATTCGGGTGGATTGTATGGAGTCTCCAGAAACAGAGGACTGGGATGCTTTTTTCCGGCAATTCCCTTTTCCTTCGATCCTCACCATTCGAAAGAAAGAGGAGGGAGGGCTCTGGAAGGGGACGGAAGAGGAACGGATATCTTTATATAAAGCCCTGATACAGAAGGCCGGATTTACCTATTTAACGGTGGAATGTGATAAAAACGGTGTTTCTCCTCTACCTCTTGAGGAAACGGCACTGCTTGCCCGTTCAAAAGGGCTCACCGTGATCCGTTCTTTTCGAGACCGAATTGTGGAACCCGCTGAGATATCCTCCTTTCTTCATGCTTTTTGGGGAAGAAGAGGGGAGATACCTGAGGTAACTGTATATCCGGAGGGTTGTAGAGACTTAAAGAAGCTCCTGGGCGCCCTGGAGGGATTTGAGCATCTGAAGAAGAGTATCCTGCCATTGGGCCCCTATGGATTTCCTCTTCGGATTCTGGCAGAACGGTTTGGATCCTGTTTTACC
>JAGODW010000297.1 GCA_017998025.1 Spirochaetales bacterium | reverse complement strand
GCTCTCTGCTCTGGATCCCCGCTCAAGGCCAGGACTGACTCAGTAGTACCTGCAGGATTCACCAAGAAAGGCTTTCCGTCCCGGGAACAGGCTCTCCCCAGGTAGCCTGTTGCCACATGATCGTGCATCCCGGCACAGGCAAAGGCAGCACCTCTTAAACTCAGGCGATGCTTCAGGGATGGATCGAATTCTCCCAGAATAGTACCGGCTGCTGAAAGAGAGGGAAGGTTTTCCCGGCTTAGTCCTGCAGCGGCAAGTATTTCCTCATCCCAATCGCAGGTTTCATCGTTGAAAAGAAGACTTCGGGAGGCAAAGCTGTAGTCTGTTCGGATCTCCCGGAAATTCATAAGCCTTGCAAGGACATAATCCGGTAGGGAGAGAAATAGTGCATCTTTGCCGCTCAATCGGTTCTTCATCCAGGGGATTTTAAAAAGGGGATACGTAGGGAGCAACAGTTTTCCTGTTCCGGAAACAGGATAATTCTCTATCTTTCCCCCGGGGACCTGGAATTCCCAGCTTAAACAGGGAACAAGCACGTTCCCACTGCGATCTGTTGCAAGAATGGTAGAGCCCATCCCGGTAACAGTGCAATATAGATCCTCTTCACGACATAGGTTCTTTCCCAGGGAATTGAGTAAACCGTTCAGATGACTGAAAATATCTTCTGTATAAGACGCAGGCTCTAGAAAGACTATCCCGCTTTCTCGAACAAATGGGGTCAGGAATTCCGTCCCTCCTAGAGAGCAGAGATCATTCCCATACAGGATAATTTCCGTCTTGGTAGAACCTAGATCAAAGGTACAGAACATGCTCGTTTCACACCTGAATAGAGAAAAGGTCCCGAAGCCTCGGATAAAGGGAGGTATAGATAGAATACCGTTTCTCGTACCAAGGAGTATGAGAAGAATCGGGAATAAAGGTTTTCCGCACGGTCTTTGGAATACTCGCGGAAGCATCGTGAAATGAAGCATACACTCCTGATGCCATGCCTCCCAGGAGAGCTGCCCCCAGTACAGCTGCTTCGGAAATATCCAGGGCATCCACAGTCCGTTCCGTAATATCCGCTTTAATGCGATTAAAAGGATCGATTTCAGACCATCCGCCAATGGAAAGAATCCGGTTGAATCGATCTCCTGTCAAAGTTTCTACTATCTCTAGAAGCTGACGGCTCCCATAGGCGCAAGACTCAAACAGAGCCCGGACAAGGTGTTCTCTCCGGGTTGAGAGCCCCAGTCCAAAAAACACCCCCCGGGCACGGGGATCCCATACGGGACTTCGCTCCCCTGCCATGTAGGGTAGAAAAACCGGACAGGGAGCATCCGGCGGAGCAATTTTGTCCAGGGAAAAGACCCGTTCATACGCATCTTCCCCCTTTATAGCAAATACCTCATCCAGAAGCCATCTAATAGAAGCCCCTGTGGAGGACATAGCCCCATGATAGAGCCAGCGGCCGGGCACTACATGGCAGCGATTCATAAATCTACGGTCAAAATTGGGTTTTTCCGAGCAGACAGTGATAACGTTGGATGTACCGGCAGATTCGAATACTTGATTATGCTCCATCACTCCTACAGCAAAAGCGGAACAGGCAGTATCTCCTCCGCCCATAGCAACAGGAATGCCTGCCGGGAGTCCTGCAGTAATAAAATCCTGGTTCGTCAGGCCCCCCAGAGATTTCCAGGCAGGCAAAAGAGGAGGAAGTTTTTCCTCTTCCAGATCCACAAGTCGAATAAGTCCTGAGGACCATCGGAGCCCTCCAGAAGTTTCAAAGATTCCTGTATAGGAAGCGTTCGAATAGTCTATACCGAACTTACCCGTAAGCTTCTTCCCAATAAAAGTGTTGATATGGCCATACACCGCTGTTTTCCGATGTATTTCGGGCCGCTGATTCCGAAACCACAGAATACTCGTAAGAGAGGTGGAACCAGGCATAAGGATATTTCCCGATACGTTGAAAATTGCTTCTTCCCCAATCCGGGAACGGATTTCTTCCGCCTCGTTGAGACTCCGGGCATCTGCATAGATTACGGAGGGAGCCAGCGCACTACCGTCCTCAGCCAGAGGGGTCAATCCCGGGCAGAGAGTACTTATCCCTATTCCCCGGACCCGTTTTGCCGCTTCCGGGGCATTTTTTCCGAGCTCTCGGATCTTCTCCAGGATATTGTTCCAGATGTCTTCAATATGAACCTCAACCCAGCCCTCTTTGGGGGTTTCGATAGAATGAGCCTTTCTTTCCATTCCGAGGATTCTTCCCTTCGAATCTACGAAAGCTAGTTTTACGCTTCCTGTGCCTATGTCTATGCCCAGAAGCACATCGCCGGGAAGAGTCTCTGCCATTTCAGCCCCTGGAACCTACAAGGTCTTTTAGTAGTTTTACCGCATCCGAATACGAACCGTTTTCATGGATGATAAATTTTAAAGCCTGTATAAGCTCAGGTATATGGGCGTATTCCCAGACAAAACGGCCGTAAGTAACCCCTGCTGCACCGACGTCCATAATATCCCGGGTCATCTTTAGGTAATCTTCGATGCTGTTCCCCACTTCTCCCCCTGCTACAACGACCCGGGCAGGACAGGCTTCAACCACCTTTGCGAATGTATCGGGGGTACCCGTGTAACTCGTCTTAATGATATCCACCCCCAGTTCGGCTCCGGCCCGGACCGCATAAGCTACGTTCTTCCATTCGTACTGGGCTTTCTTCTCAATCAAGCTTCCCCGGGGATAGATATGCGCTACAAGAGGCATACCAAAGGAAGCAGCCTGTTTGGCCATAAGTCCGAGCTGGCGGAGCTGTTCCGGTTGTTCCGCCCCCCCCACAATACAGCCCATGGAAGCAGCATCGGCTCCCAGCCGGATCGCTTCTTCTACATCCGTAACCCAGGTATCAAACCCCGGTTGATACGGCGAAAAACTGGAACATTTAATAATAAGAGACACTTTTCCAACGTGGGGCCCAAAACACTGCTCTGCTATCCCTTTATGCATCGTGACAGCATCGGGAGTTCCTTCCACAATCCGCTCAAGGGTCTTTCGGATCGGGATAAGACCGGTTTGAATTCCCCGGGCTATCGAGTGGTCAATGGTTATTGCAAGAAGCTTGCCCGATTTCCGATTCAGCAGGCGGCTCAGCCTAATTTCTTTTCCTAAAAACGACATCGTCGTCCTCCTTTACGGTACAATAATTATTTTGATTCCCTTTCCGGCTTTAGCTATCTCATAAGCCTCCCGGAAATTTTCCAGATTATAACGGTGGCTTGCCAGGTCTTTTACATTTACCTTGCCCCGTGCCACCAGATCCCGGGCCTGGAGGTAATCCAGCCGGGTAGACGCGCTGGTACCCGTTACCGTGATTTCATTGTAATGAATTACATTTGCCTCTATCAT
>JAGODW010000296.1 GCA_017998025.1 Spirochaetales bacterium | reverse complement strand
GCGAAGTCGCAGAAGCTTCAAGTCTTCCTCTTTAAAAGGAACCTCTCCAGCCGGCAGGGTGAGGATCTGTAAGGCTTCCTCGGGATTACCCGTTTTATCCAGAGCCATAGAGAGGGTAAATGCCCCTCTTGAGCGAAAGTTGCTCTGAGGATACATTCGAATCCATTTATTCAGTGTTTCTATTCCTTCCTTCAACCGCCCTGTTTCCACCTGAAGCTCTCCCAGGGAAAGAAGAATCATCTCGTCCTCTTTGTGTACATCCGGCCGGGAAAGGAGGGATAGAGCTCGCTCCTTGTCCCCTACCCTTCTGTAACACTCCGTAAGGACAATCACTGTGGCAGGAGAAAGAGCCCCTTCTATCCCCGAAAGTTGTTCCAGGTATCGTATTGCATCGGAGTATTGTTCCAGCCGAAAAAAAAGTAACCCGCCCTGCTCCCATATACGATTCAGTATGCTCATTTGTCCCTGTGCTAGAGTTTCCGCTTCCTCTATAATGGTACGCATTCCCTCAAGATCCCTCAGAGCAGCGTACCCCTCAAGAGATCGCTGAAGGGCAAAGAGTTTTTCTTCCAGGAGAGAGGAAGAAACCTGGGAAAAGACCTGAAATGCTTCTGGGTACTGTTTTTCCCGGTACAGGCTTTCTCCTACGGCAAGAAGAAACCGGCTCTTAAATGGTTCCGGCAAGGCATCGGGAGAAACTCGCTTATAGAGGGAGAGGAGAGACTGGGTATCCTCCCGTTTGAGAGAAAGGGAAGCATACAAGAGTAGAGATTCCGGATCCGGTGATGCAAGGTACGCAGGAGTAAAGAGGGTATCCAGCACCTCCTTTGCCTCAGTGAGATGCCCTGTCTCGTTCTGTATCAACGCCTGGTAGAGAAGAGCCTTCTGCCTCCCCTCCTCCGGCGGATTCCCTTCTATATATCGGGTAAAAAATTGTTCCGCCTCAGAATAATCTTGAAGCCCGTATGCAGCTGCCCCTTGCCAGAAAGAGAGGGAAGAATAGAACCGGGTCGAAGGGTACCTCCGCTCTATCCGTCGAAAAAGATCAAAAGCTTCCTGGTATCTCTTCAGATGAAATAAGGTTTGACCCCGGCGAAATTGGGCATCCCCTATGAGGGGAGAGTCAGGAAAATCCCGGATAAACTCGTCAAAAGCATCCAGTGCAAGGGCATACTTCCCCTCTCGATAAAAACGTTCCCCCCTGTTAAAGGACGTTTGCCCTGATAGCCAGGAAGAAACTCCTACCAGAAATACAATAGTAATCCAGATACGGCGGTTCATATAGATAAAAAATACCGTACGCAGCTGGATTATTCAATCCGAGGTGGATTAAAAATAGTATCGGCCTCTATCCGGACAAGGTGGATAAAATCACCGGGGTATCTTTTGTTCAAGGAGGCGAGATCAGATTCTACATTTCGTTCAAATACAACCACCCGGAACTCTCCGGTTTCCAGAAAATAGGGAAATAAAACAACGATATGATAATGCTGACGGAGAATAGGTTCGTTTCCGTATTCCCGATTTATAGATCCGAGGTAAAACGTTCCGGGTTCTCTCACGGCAAGGTAAAAAAGGATCCCCTTTAACTCATCCATAGGAAATCCAATATCTTCTCTATACCTACCGTAGGGAAGGTTTCGAACATCTTGCCCCTCCGGATCAGAGGATCCAGACAGAATTTGGGCAATATTTCGGGTCCAGTCTAAACCAAAAAAGGGATCCCGCTCCTCCTCATACCGGTTCGTAATTCTATTTCCCCGGATAGAGAGTTGTTTTTTCTTTAGGTCCTCTATGTCAAGATACGAACCGGTACGGGGCTTATATAGACCATCCGCTACCCATTTAGCAAAACCAGAACAGTTGAATCCAGGCAGACGTTCCTGGAATTTTGCGGATTTAATAAAAACCAGCTTTCCGTTTTTATCCATGGCCCCATCCTCTGCATCGGGAAGGAGAGGAAGGTCTTTCCGTATCCGTTCTACCATACACACTATAGGATCATAGTACTGCGCGGGCATTCTGCTAAGAAGAGTATCCCAATCGACCCAATCTCGCGTGTGATCCAGGATCGTTTGGAAAGGTTCGATTAGGAGTATTTGTAAGGGGATTCCGATCGGTATGGCTCGGTGAATCAGAGTATCAAATAGATAGAGTTCCAGTACGGTTTTATCTCCTTCCGGATGAAGACGCATATAACAGCCTGGATCAGTACGGTAAAAGATTTTGGCCTGGAGAAGGGCTCCGGTGCGGCCGTCTCGTTTAATGATCCATGAACCGGCTCCATATAGGGGAAACTGCCCATTCTCCTCGTTAGAGAATACGATATAGGTGGCAAGATTTGTCCGTTCTGTTTTTACTTTAACTCTCTGAAGGGAAGCTCGCTGGACAAAAACACGTTCCTTTACCTTCTCCAATTGGAAACTGGGAGCCGTAAACAGATCCGCCATCGCTATCCGGATTTCATAATTCTCCGGGACAATGCTGGAAATAGGTTCTTCCTTTGGCATCTGCATACCGTTCCAGGGGAGAGGGTATACAAGAACCGCAGGTAGAATAAGAATAATCAAACTAACAACGATCTTTTCAGCCTGGCTACCCATGGGGATTCTTCACTCCGCAAGGAACCAGGCATGAGGAATTTCTCCAAGAAGCATAGCGGGGCTCGAGCATAATCGGTTCACATCTACCTCCAGTATATCATCGGTGGATGAACCTTCAGGATTAATGATCCGTAAACGATCCTTCTTGGTCGTAAAAGGGATCCGTCGTTTCCTATCCAACAGAAATGCATTCTGCATCACATAGATCCCCGTAGTCCGGTACCCCTCTTCGCTGGACATTGCCGTACCTGCCATGGGGACTCCTGTCTCAACAATATGCTGAAGCAATTCTCCGTCCGGGAACTTTAGAGAAAACGAATTCAGGGGGAGAAAGTAAAACCATTCAATTGCGTAACGCTGGAATAAGTGCTGGAGACTTTGGGATTGCATTAGCAACAACGCTCCTCCCTGGCCGGAGGAATAGAACGACAGGCGTCCTTCCTCCTGAATCACCACCTTCCCTGCAACAAGGGCAGGAAACACGGGTTCTTTTAGAAAGTATAGGGCCTTCGGTTCCAGGGAAAAGTAACTTTTCTTCTTTACATAGTCTCTTAGATACTGTATCTGAGCAGAATCGCCGAAAATACACCAGAGGAGGGTTCGCCCATAGAGATGCATAATTTCACAAATTCTATTTGCAAGCTTCTCAAGGAGAGATAGGGGAATATCAGCCGGGTTCATGAAGGAAAGGAGAGTGATCACTCCCATCCTTCCTTCTCCTAATACCTGGTTAAAATAGGAGGGGAGGCTCTCTTCTGTTTTCCGCGGTTTACTTGTCTTTTTTCTAATCAATCG
>JAGODW010000295.1 GCA_017998025.1 Spirochaetales bacterium | reverse complement strand
CTTCGATAGCGGGGTTATGCCCACAGATCAGCACAGCTTCTTCCCGATCTATCGAGGTGGAAGAGTCCTTCAGCGCACACAATAGATCGAGAATCTCTTGAGAAGAGCCGGGATACAATTCTTCTACATATTCTACCGATTCCAGAGGGAACGATAGAGGGGGAAGGAATAGTTCCAGAGTTTGCCGGGTACGTAACGCTGGGCTGGAGAGCACTGTATCCAGATGGATTCCCCTCCGATGAAACAGGTAGCCCATTCGTTCGGCATCTTCCCTTCCACGCCTGGCCAGGGGGCGTTCTCGATCCGGCACCTCTGGAAGATCTTTCTTTGCTTTTGCATGCCGGAGCAGATATACAGTTTTCATATTAAATATCCTATAAAGACTTTCTCTAGTTTGCAACAGTCTTGAACTCACCCTATTCCGAAAAAATGAAAAATTCGGTACGTTTCCCCTATGGATCGGAGAACCGCAGAGTTTCGATCCCGGTTGTTTCATCATACACGGGATTTTTTTATTCAGAACGGGTATCTAGAAGTTGATACACCCCTTCTTGCCCCCGCTCTTATTCCAGAATCCTCGATTGAGGTATTCAAGACTTTCTTTCAGCACCCAGATCAGGGGAACCATCCTCTATACCTGATTCCTTCTCCAGAAGTGTGGATGAAACGCCTTATTTCCGGAGGTTGGGGATCCTTATTTCAGATCTGTAAAGCTTTCCGCAATGCGGAAAGTATCGGAAGAAACCATAATCCTGAATTTACCCTGCTGGAATACTATACGCTGGGAGCAGATTACCTTAGCTCAATCGAAGTAACGGAAGAGTATTTCCGGTACATCCTTTCTCACATAGACCCTGAGGACATATATCCGGAAGTAGAAACCCTTTCCCCCCCCTTCCAGCGTGCTACAATGCAGGAAGTATTCCAGGAGTTTGTCGGATTTGACCTTTCTGTTTGTTCCAGAGAAGATCTGATCGAACAGGCACGCTCCCTGGGGATGGTTGTACCGGAGAACGAAACCTGGGAAGCAGTCTTTAATCGAATCTTCGTAGACCGGGTGGAACCGAGACTTCCTCGAAACCGTCCCCTCGTTCTTCTGGACTACCCTGCCGAGGTCCTCTGTCTCGCTAAACGGATTCCCGGAACGCCCTGGAGAGAGCGCTGGGAACTTTACATAGGTGGGCTGGAAACAGCGAACTGCTTTTCTGAGGAGACGAACCCCCAGGAAGTAGAAGAATACTTCCGTATAGAAGAGGAATGTAAAACAAGAGCTGCCATTCCCCATCCCTCAGCTGAAGAATTCCGCCGTATGTACCAGACAGGTTTTCCCCCCTGTTCAGGAGTAGCCCTGGGGATGGATCGTCTATTGATGAAACTCCTGGGGAAAGCTTCTATAGAGGGGGTGATTTTCTTTCCCCTATCTGATATACTCAACCCTAAATTTCTAACCTAATGCATAGAGAGGAAACAGAACGAATTTTATGATCAGAGCAGGTGCCATTGAAAAGGGAATGTGCCTTTTAATGAAAAACGAACCGTACTTAGTTTCAGAACGCGAATTCGTCAATCCTGGAAAAGGGTCCGCATTTGTGCGGCTCAAACTAAAGAGCCTGAAATCCGGTCAAGTGTTACGGGAGACCATTAAAACGAACGACTCTGTGGAAGAAGCGGATGTATACGACAAAAATGCACAATATCTCTACTCCGATTCCTCAGGCTATTACTTCATGGATAACGAAAGCTACGAACAGTTCATCGTTCCACGGCAAGGAATGGAAGAGAAACAGTACTATCTCCAGGAAGGAAACAGCTACTATGTTACGTTCTGGGAAGGAAATCCTATTGATATCAAAATACCCTACAAGATCGTCCTCACGGTAACCGAGGCGCATGAAGCCTTAAAAGGGGATACGGTTACCGGAGCAACGAAACCCGTAGTTCTAGAGACAGGGCTCACCGTCCGGGTACCAATCTTTATTAAGCAGGGAGAAAAGATCATGATAAACACCGAGACGAACGAGTACGTAGAACGGGTAAATACGTAAATTGGTAAAAGACTTCCCTTTTATCGGAGACTGTGATAGAATACTAAAAATATAAACAATTACTTTAACAAGTATGAAGGTAGAATCATGCGGGTAACAACAAAGGGAAGGTATGCTATCCGGGCAGTGGCCAATCTTGCCGATGCGTCTCCGGAACGACCGGTCCCAATAAAACAGATTGCCGAAGAAGAAGATATTTCTCCTGAATTTCTTGAACAGATTTTCTTTCGATTGAAAAAGGCAGGAATCATCCGTTCCATACGAGGACCGGGAGGCGGTTTTCTGCTGGCCAGAGACCCTGCCGGGATTACGCTTCAAGATATTTTTCTAGCGGTAGGAGAAGGTGTTAATCTAACTCCCTGTTCTAATTGTGCAAAAACGGATAAAAACGGAAGCTGTAGCAGAATGAGCTTCTGTGCTATTCATGGTATATGGGTAGAAGTCTCAGGAAAAGTTTCCGATATTTTAAACAGCTATACCCTGCAAAACATCCTAGAACGAAAACGAAAAAAACCAGTTAAACCCTCATCCCTATAACATGATTCGTATGAAATCGGTAGAATCTGCGCTGGATACAGCTGCTCCCTATATAATTTCTTCCCGATGGTTAACTGCGTTCACCGGGGCAGGGGTTTCCGCTGAAAGTGGCATCCCAACATTTCGCGGAACAGATGGAATCTGGAACGAGTACAATCCTGATGTGCTGGAGATTTCCTATTTTCGTGCACATCCGAAAGAAAGCTGGATCGTTATCCGGGATCTTTTCTATGAGAAATTTCGTCAGGCTGAACCAAACCCGGCTCACAAGATCCTGGCTGCCTGGGAGAAAAGAGGCCTTCTAAAACAAATTATTACTCAAAACATTGATGACCTGCACTATCGGGCCGGGAACCGATCTATCATCGAATACCATGGCAACTCACGTCTCGTGCGGTGTCTCCAGTGCGGAAAAACCTTCCCGGCCGATTCTCTCGACCTTTCTCAACTGCCCCCTCTCTGCACTATCTGTGGGGGTCTGTTAAAGCCGGATTTCGTTTTCTTCGGAGAATCGATCCCTCCGGAAGCTCTTTCCGCTTCTATCCAGGCCATGGAGAAGACAGATTGTCTTCTGGTAATAGGAACCACAGGGGAAGTGTATCCTGCCGCAAGCCTGCCTCGTATTGCAAAAAAACAGGGCGCCTTTATTATAGAGGTAAACCCTCAACCTTCCGCTTTTACCTTTTCCCTGGTAGATGCCTATATCCCTCTCCCTGCCGGGGAAGCTTTTCTTCGCCTGGAAGAGCGAATTCAGGCGACACCTATTAGATGTGTATAGCCCAGCCTTCGGCAGCCCGCGCGGCTTCCATAATTCCTTCTGAAAG
>JAGODW010000293.1 GCA_017998025.1 Spirochaetales bacterium | reverse complement strand
CGAAAAGCCTTCCCGGATGCAAGGCCGATCACTTCTCCCTGTGCTTACCGGTAGGCTGCCTGGAGCGGAGCACCGGCAGTCTGTACGCTGTGAGTACTACTCAGCCCTCAATCCCCGTCGGCCCCATGTCTCCGAATTGATCGAACGGAACGACCTCCGCGGCTCCCGCGCAACTATGATACGGGACCGCCGATATAAACTCTCTATCTACCATGGAATTGACCACGGTGAGCTGTACGACCTGGAAACCGACCCGTGCGAGTATGTAAATCTCTGGGATGATCCTGCGTTTCTCGCGACAAAATGCCGCCTTATGAAGCTGAGTTTCGATCAGATGGCGGATGCCATCGATCTTGGGCCTGAGCAGGTGGCTCTCTATTAAGTGCCGTGCATACTTGGGTTGACAAATTGCCCTATCATGGTTAGGCTTATTGTTAAAATTGTGCTGTGCAAAAGCCAACACAACGGGAAGATCAGGTAATAACCGGGCTTTTTAAGGTATTAAAAGCAACAGCTATGCTGTGGGACTTCCTTATTACGGTGAAGTGCAGTTTTCAACGTAAGGAGGTCGCCATAGCTATGCGAAAAATAGCCAAAAAACAGAGGAATCTCGGCATTGTAGAAGGGTGGGTATCGGTAGTTCTAAATACCCTCCTCTTTGGATTGAAAATTTGGGCAGGTACCCTTATAGGGTCCGTAGCCATGGTGGCCGATGCATGGCATACTCTTTCCGACACCCTCACCTCGCTGGTGGTGATCATCGGATTCTGGATCGCTGGAAAACCGGCAGATAAGGAACACCCGTTTGGGCATGGACGCGCGGAAAATATTGCAGCTATCATCATTGGAGTACTCCTTGCAATTGTTGGAGTTAATTTCTTCAAGGAGTCTATTCTCCGCCTCGTACATTATCAGGCAGTGCAATTTTCTCTTTGGGGAATCATCATCTTTTCCATCTCTATCCTGGCAAAGGAAGGATTAGCCCGGTATGCTTTCTCGATCGGGAAGAAAATCGATTCCCGTTCCGTGTCGGCAGACGGGTGGCACCACAGGAGCGATGCGATTGCCTCTGCCCTTATTGTTGTAGGAGCGATATTTGGCAACCAGTTCTGGTGGATCGATGGTGTACTGGGGGTGGGCGTATCTATCCTGATTTTGTATGCGGCATTTGATATCCTGAAGGGGACAATTTCCGGCCTCCTGGGTGAAGCTCCGGATGATGCAACGGAAGAGAAAATATCTAAAGCCATTTCAGAACATGAACCAGCCGTTTCCGATATCCATCATATGCACATGCATAAATACGGAGACGCCACCGAACTTACCGTTCATATCCGGTTGAAACCAGATATGGACATATCTCAGGCTCATGAGATTACCCGTTCAATCGAACAATTACTCGAAGATAAATTTTCCGTTACCGCAACGGTACATGTAGAGCCAATAGGGGAAGATGAAGTTGATGTTGAACCTCGTTCAACTGTAAAGCATTAATTCCGTACAGGAGCGGTTTAGCCCTTGCGTAGAGATGCTTAAGCACCTATAATTTTGTTAGGTAGTATGAAAGAGAGTAAACCCCTTACACAGAGTCTTGAAGATTACTTAGAAGCAATTTACCACCTGGAAAAACGAAACCGGGTTGCACGGGTAAAGGATATTGCAGAATTCCTATCGGTACAGATGCCTTCTGTTACCGGTGCCGTAAAGAACCTGAAACAGAGAAAACTGGTGAATTATGAGAAGAATTCCTTCATAAGCCTTACGGACAAGGGACACACCCTGGCCCGGTCTGTGCTTCGGCGCCATGAAGCCTTACAAACGTTTCTAGAAGAAGTACTGCTTATACCTCCAGGGGAGGCGAAAGAAATTGCCTGTAAACTGGAACATTCTATAGATCCGGAAATCACTCTCCGCATTCGAAACTGCACCCAGTATTTGAAAGAGAATGTCTTTCAGAAATCTGTTAGCGCTGAAGAATGGCGAGACCTTATTGTCGGGGAAAAGAATTCCTGACCTCCCATTCGCGGCCCCTGTTCGGAAAACGAAAAAATTAGTATAGTTCGGAAACTATGGCTGATGTATACCTGGATTGGGCAGCAACAACCCCTCTGCATCCTGAAGCAGCTGATACGCAGAGATTCATTGGTGAGAAATTGTTCGGTAATCCTTCTTCCATCCACAAGTGGGGGATGGAAGCTCGGGAACTATTGGAATCGTGTCGGGAAAGATGCGGCCGGCTTCTGGGAGCTGAAGATAAGCAAGTAATCTTTACCTCAGGGGGGAGCGAATCCAACAACATTGTATTTACTTCCTTTTTACACAAAAATTCACCGGGGCATGCTATTGTGCCTCTCTTTGAACATGCTTCGGTTTATGAGCCCTCCCGTATGCTTGAGCGGTTTGGCTGGGAGATAACCCGAATCCAATCCGGAGCGGATGCACGGATCGATCCTGAAAGAATCCTTTCAGCGATCCAGAAGAAAACAAGCCTTATAGCCTTAATGGTGGTAAATAACGAGACAGGTGCAATTCAGCCTGTGGGAGAATTGGTGAAAGAAATCCGTTCCCGGGAGACTGAAGGCAGACCGATCCACATCCATGCAGATGGAGTGCAGGCAGTGGGAAAAATACCCGTTAATTTTCAAGACCTGGGGGTGGATTCGTTATCTGTCAGCAGCCATAAGTTTCGGGGTCCGAGGGGAGCTGGAATGCTTCTCGTGCGGAAAGTTCTACAACCCCTTCAGACGGGGGGAGGCCAGGAGAATGGAATGCGTCCGGGTACGGAAAACCTGCCAGGCATTGCAGGAATGACTCACGCCCTGGAACTCTCCCTTCAGGACCTCAAACAGAATTACTCCCATGCAGAAACTCTTATGAATGCTCTTCTCCAGGCTGTAACGGGCTGTAGACAGTGCCGGATTCTACCGGAGGAACGTATGCACAATCCACAAGGGTATTCTCCCTACATTGCCACCATATCTTTTCCACCGATTCCTGGAGAGGTTCTGGTACGGGTGCTGAGTGAAAAGGGATACGGGGTATCTACCGGATCTGCCTGTTCCTCCCGGAAAAAAAGAGATACCCGGGTTCTTGAGGCCAGTGGAATCTCTTCTTCTCTTTCCTTTTCTTCTATTCGGGTTTCAATCGGTTCCCTAACTACAGAAGAGGAAATCGAAGATTTCTCTTCCTCCCTGCTCCAGGAAACGGGAATATTATTTCAAGTGGCTAAATAATGGGAGAGCTCTTTTTAATTAAGCCGGGAGAGCTGACCTTAAAAGGGAAAAACCGAAGATTCTTTGAGGATCGCCTCTTTTTAAATATTCGTAGAAAGCTAAAGGATGTACCTTACTCCTGGGTGAACCGGTACGGCAGAATGTACCTGGAAGCTGAGGAATCCTGTGTACAAGC
>JAGODW010000294.1 GCA_017998025.1 Spirochaetales bacterium | reverse complement strand
TTCAGGAGTTTTCGTAAAAGCCAGGCGGGGAGGCACCGTAGAGTATGTCTCCAGCACCCGGATCATTATAAAACCGGATTCTCCGGAAAATACGCACGATCGGGATGTGTTCGAACTCCTCAAATATCAACGGACAAACCAGGATACCTGTTATATTCAGAAACCGATTGTAAAGCCCGGTCAAAAGGTGAAACCGGGAGATGTGCTGGCAGACGGCCCTGCAACTTTCCAGGGAGAACTGGCACTGGGAAGAAATGTTCTGGTAGGATTTGTGCCCTGGAATGGATACAACTTTGAGGATGCTATCCTTATTTCGGAAAAAATTGTTAAAGAAGACATTTTTACTTCCATTCACATAAAAGAATTCACCGTTGATGTTCGAGAAACAAAGCTTGGTCCAGAAAAAATCACCCGGGATATCCCGAATATCAGTGAAAAAGCCCTGGAGCAACTGGATGAAGAGGGAATTGTTCGGATTGGTGCCAAGGTAAACTCTGGCTCAATTTTGGTAGGAAAAGTTACTCCGAAATCAGAAACGGAAACCACTCCGGAATTCAAACTGCTGAACTCGATCTTTGGAGAAAAGGCAAAAGAAGTCCGGGATACAAGTTTGCGGGTTCCGCACGGTACCGAAGGAACGGTTATTGATATTCAGCGCCTGAAACGATCGGCGGGCGATGATCTTTCTCCTGGGGTAGAAGAAGTAGTGAAGGTGCTTATTGCAACCAAACGCAAACTCCAGGAAGGCGACAAGATGGCAGGCCGCCACGGAAACAAGGGGGTTATTGCCCGGGTGCTTCCCGAAGAGGATATGCCGTTCCTTGAAGATGGTACTCCCCTGGATCTCTGTTTGAATCCATTGGGTGTTCCATCCCGAATGAACTTAGGTCAGTTGCTGGAAACGATGTTAGGGTGGGCAGCCGTAGAGAATGATGAATGGTATGCGACTCCTGTGTTCGAATCTGCTACGCAGGAGGAGATCGTACAAAAATTAAAGCAAGCAGGGTTGCCGGTGAACTCAAAGGCGGTCCTTCGGAATGGGAAAACCGGAGAACCTTTCAAAAACCCTGTAACCGTAGGATATATGTATATGCTGAAATTGCACCATCTGGTGGATGATAAGATGCATGCCCGCTCTACAGGTCCGTACTCGCTTGTTACCCAGCAGCCTCTCGGAGGCAAAGCCCAGTTCGGTGGTCAGCGGTTAGGCGAAATGGAGGTTTGGGCCCTGGAAGCCTATGGAGCCGCAAATACCCTCCAGGAACTGCTTACGATCAAGTCCGATGACATGACGGGTCGGGCAAAAATATACGAAAGCATTGTGAAGGGAGAACCCTCTACTGCAGCAGGGGTCCCGGAATCCTTCAACGTTCTAGTTCAGGAGCTTCGTGGGCTTGCCATGGACATTACCATCCGAGATCCCAAGGGGAAACCGATTCCCCTTACAGAACGGGATGAGGAACTGATCAACCGTCAGGGGAGTAATTTCTAGGAGGCGATCATGCGAGATATTCAAGATTTTGATTCTATAAGGATACAATTGGCTTCTCCGGAGAAAATCCGAGCCTGGAGCTATGGAGAAGTAAAGAAACCGGAAACGATCAACTACCGTACCCTTCGGCCAGAGAAGGAGGGGCTGTTCTGCGAACGAATTTTCGGTACCACGAAAGAGTGGGAATGTTACTGTGGAAAGTTCAAGTCTATCCGGTACAAGGGCGTTATCTGCGACCGGTGTGGAGTGGAGGTAACTCACTTTAAGGTTCGCCGGGAGCGGATGGGGCATATCGAATTGGCCTCTCCTGTATCCCACATCTGGTACTACCGCTCCGTACCTTCCCGGATGGGATTGCTCCTGGATCTTTCTGTAACAGCCCTCCGTTCAGTGCTCTACTATGAGAAGTACATCGTAATCGATCCCGGTGATACAGATTTAAAAAAGATGGAACTTCTCACTGAGGAAGAATATCTGGAAGCAAAGGAACGGTACGGGATGGCTTTTACCGCCGGTATAGGGGCGGAAGCGATTCATACCCTTTTGGAAGGCATTGATCTGGATGCATTATCCGCCCAACTGCGTGCACAGATGGTAGAAAAAGGGCCTAAAGCAGATAAAAGACTCCTTAAGCGGATCGAGATCGTAGAAAACTTCCGTGGTTCCGGGAACAGGCCTGAATGGATGATCCTGGAAGTAATTCCAGTCATCCCTCCCGAACTTCGCCCCATGGTTCAGCTGGACGGGGGAAGGTTTGCTACAAGCGATCTGAACGATCTGTACCGCCGGGTAATTAACCGAAACAACCGGTTAAAACGTCTCATTGCATTGAACGCTCCGGATATCATCATCCGGAATGAGAAGCGGATGCTTCAGGAAGCGGTGGATGCGCTTTTTGACAATTCAAAAAGAAAGCGGGTAGTGAAGGGTGCTTCAAACCGACCGCTCAAGTCGTTGTCTGATATGCTGAAAGGTAAACAGGGGCGGTTCCGCCAGAATTTATTAGGAAAACGGGTAGATTATTCGGGTCGTTCCGTTATCGTTGTAGGGCCGGAATTAAAGCTCCACCAGTGTGGATTGCCGACAAAAATGGCTCTGGAGCTTTTTAAGCCGTTTATCATGAAAAAGCTGGTAGAGAAAGATGTGGTGTACAACATCAAGAAGGCAAAAACGCTCGTTGAAATGGAGAGCCCTGAGGTCTGGCAGATCCTGGAAGATGTGGTGAAGGAGCACCCGGTACTGTTAAACCGGGCCCCAACCCTCCATCGTTTGGGAATTCAAGCTTTTGAACCGGTTCTGGTGGATGGAAAGGCTATCAAGCTCCATCCCCTTGTATGTCATGCTTACAATGCAGACTTCGACGGAGACCAGATGGCAGTTCATGTTCCCTTGACCCAGGCGGCTCAAATCGAATGCTGGACCCTAATGCTTTCTGCAAAAAACCTCCTCAATCCTGCCAGTGGAAAACCCATTGTATTTCCTTCTCAGGACATGATCCTGGGAATCCATTACCTAACCCGGGAAAAGAAGGGAGCGAAAGGGGAAGGGAAGCGGTATAGTTCGGTTGAAGAAGTTATGATGGCGCTGGATGCGGGTTCCGTGGATTATTGGGCCCTTATTAAAGTCCCCATCAATGGTCAGGTAATTGAAACTACCCCGGGAAGGGTGATTTTTAACGAAGGGCTTCCGGTACAGATCGAATATATCAACCATGCACTGGGCGATAAGGAACTGAAAGCCCTGATAGCCAGAGTGTATGCGGAGAAGGGGCCCTATATTACCGTTCAATTGCTGGATTCGTTTAAAGAGCTGGGCTTTAAGCACGCAACGGTCTTTGGTGCCACGATTGGAGTAGAGGATATTTTGATACCCGAATCCAAACGGGAGATGATAGAAAAAGCCAATGCGGAAGTTCG
>JAGODW010000292.1 GCA_017998025.1 Spirochaetales bacterium | reverse complement strand
GGGGATTATAGTAGTAGGTAAACGCATCGTCGAACCGCACTGTTTCCAGCAGGTTTACTGTGTCCAGAAAATCTTTCTCTGTTTCGCCCGGGAATCCTATGAGGATATCGGTTGTGAGAGAGATTTCCGGAATTCGATTACGGATCTTTTCTACCAGGTCCAGGTACTCTTCCCGGGTATACTTTCTGTTCATCCTCCTTAATATAGGGGAAGATCCGTGCTGTACGGGGAGGTGGAGGTGCTTGCAGAGTTGGGGAATTTCTTCCAAACAGCGGATCATCTCGTCTGAAAGGTCCTTAGGATGAGAGGTGAGGAAGCGAATCCACCCGATGTGGGGGAACTCTTTAACGATTCTTCGCAGAAGGCCTGGAAAATCAAGGAGAACCCCTTCCCCTTCATACCGGTAAGAATTTACATTCTGTCCCAGGAGGATAATTTCCTGTACCCCCTTTTGTTGAAGATCCGTTAGTTCCTGAAAGATCTCCTCCGGACTGCGGGAGATTTCCCGGCCCCGCACGTAGGGGACAATGCAGTAGGAACAGAAGTTATTACAGCCATGCATAATAGGGACAAAAGCTTTGAATTCACCTTCCAGAGAGTGCTTCGACGCAAATCGATAGGAGCCTTGATCTTCCAGGTTCAATCCCTCTGAACTTGAGCTTTCCCAACAGGGGTCGAGGACCGTATGCAAAAAGGCTTCTTTCTGGAATGTTCCGACTACGAGGTCTATCGAAGGTTCTTCTTCTTTAAGGGTATCTTTCAGTCGTTCTGCCATGCATCCCATCAGTACAAGGGTGTGGGGATGTTTTTTCTTCAGAGACTTGTAGTAACCGATCCGACCCCGTACCCGGGATTCTGCTGTGGCACGAACCGAGCAGGTGTTGAGGATCACCAGTTCCGCCTGATCCGGAGTATCTGCGGGTTCCCATCCGTATTCTGTCATCTTTTGTATCAAAGCGTTGGATTCTGCCTTATTCATCTGACATCCATACGTTTCGATCCAGTACAGTTTTTTCATTCGTTAATTACTCTCAAAAAATGTTTGAATATACTCTTTCAATAATTCCCAATCGTCCTCCAGAGGAAGGAGAATATACGCCCCCTTATCGAGAGTCTCCTCTGCTTCTTCCTCTTTGATCCCTAACGCTCGAAGATTCGTATAATTGTGATACAGAATATTGTCGGTGTTCAATACCAGGGTACCAGAAATCTTAAAATTGGTTCCCTGCGTGATGTATCCTAGAATCTCGAGGGGAGAAAGGTTCGTATCCACATATGGTAAAACAGCGGAAATCAGCTGATAGAGGGTCCCCATATCAGTGAGGCTTAAAGTCCCCATTTTGTGCATCAAGGCCTCTACGATCTTCTGCTGCCGTTCAGATCGTCCAAAATCCGAAGTAAAATGTCGGGACCGGGCTATACGTAACGTTTCTAAACCGTTGAAGTGGTACTTCCCTGCAGGATAGAAGAGGGTGGTCCATTCTCCATTTTGTTTAATTCGATAGGTAGGATCCACCAGATCTTCGGTAAGTTCAATATCGATCCCTCCCAGGATATTCACTACATCGATAAACGCATACATATCGATGGCTACGTACTTTTTTACGGAAACTCCGGTAATCGCGGAAATAACGGATAGGAGTCGGTCAATTCCAGAGGTTAAATAGAGGGTGTTGATCTTTCTGCCGTGGTAAAACAAATCCCGGGGGATACTGACCAGGGCAATCAAATGATTCTGAAGATCTATCTGAGCAAGGATCAACGTGTCCGTTATCCCTTCATGCATTCCCGCTAGAAGGATATAGGTAGTTGCCCGGTTTTCCTTTGGAATCAGGGAAGGGGCGAATTCAAAGTTTTTTTTTTCGTTTCTCCTGGGGGTGGGAGCGAAAACATTCTCAGCGAACTTATCGGGACATCATCTGCATCGAAGAGGAATACCTCTCCCTTCTCCTTTTGTATACCGAAGCTTCCGATTCGTTCTCCGGTTTTTGATAGGAGGTCTATGTACCGATGATCGTTATCTTCCCTTCCTGTATTGGAAATCAGAAGCCCCTTGGAATCGAGGTACTGCTGAAAACCTGTATCCTGTACATATTCTGATACAGAATTGTATATTGAATCGATATGAATCTCTTTTGAGTTCCTTGTATCGGCATTCCGAAGGGAGTTTTCCAGAGCTTTCTCAAATTCTTCAACAGAATCGAACGTTTCTTTTCCCAGAAAAAGAGTTCCTTTCCGTAAATCCAATCCTGCTTCAACCTTCGTTAGGGTCGGTTCGCTCCGTAAACCATAACTGACTGATATGGCCTCTTCGGTTTCTTTTACCGGAGATTGTATCAATCCTCTTGAAGCTGCAGCGGAGGTAACAGCGGGTTTCGATAGAGAGGAGAGAAACTTACTTCGAAGCTTCTTTACTGCTACTGCATGAGAATCCAGGAGAGGAGTCTGTTCCTTCAAAAAAGAAATCAATTCTTCTGAACCGGAGGTTTTTGGTACAAACTCGGCTCCTGAATAAGAAAGGATTTCAAAGGGAGCAGATTTTTCCGCGGTACAGGTAAAGTAGGGTAACCCATTCTTTACCAATTCCACCTTTCCTTCCTTATTTTTGAGCGTGATCCCTGTACTTTGAAGAAACTGTTTCGTCTCCGGGGCATTGAGAACATTCATCATTGAGAGCCATCGTTCCTCTTTTTCCTGCGTGGAAATCAACGTATCAACTGCCCGATACAATAAAAGGTAGCGACCCGATTTTTCCTCTTTCTCTTCCGGAGGGGAATCTTCCAGTGCCAGGGATATCTCATAGTACCTTTCTGGCAAACCTAAAACGGCCCGAGCCTGGTTTACGTCCTGGCTAAGAAAAACCTCGTTTTGCTTTATCTGTTCCAGCGATTGACGGATGTTCCTGAGTTCCTTAGAGACACGTCTTTCCATTCCCCAGTTTATAACAAATACGGTTCCTACAATGAGAAGTAGCTGACCTATAAGCAACGCAATAATCCAAGGATATTTTTTCTCAAACAAGATCATGTATCAGAAAATCTATACAAAAAAAAGAAGAGGATCAATCATCTTCAGTGACGAAAACAACGCTGACCCGTAAATTTCATGGTTGCCTTATACTCGTTACATGCTTCGATGCTTTCAAAGTCCCGAAGAGATCCTCCAGGTTGTACTACGGCCGTTACCCCTTCCCGAAGTCCAACCTCGATCCCATCCCGAAACGGAAAAAACCCATCGGATACCATGACTGAACCGGGTAGATCCCCCTTTCGACTGCGGACAGCTTGTTTTAACTCTTCCTGAGCATCCGACTCTTTCAGCTCTGCAAAAAGCTTGCCGTATTGGTCCCAGGCGAGCCGGTCCAGGAGCTTTCGGTACGCCTTGTCCCGGGCTATTTCTGCAACCCCTAC
>JAGODW010000291.1 GCA_017998025.1 Spirochaetales bacterium | reverse complement strand
ACATAAGGGAGTAACTCTAGAAAAAGCCCGGGAGATGATGCAGGACCAGCTCCGCTGGGGTGCTATGATGGTCCGGAAAGGTTTGGCCGATGCGATGGTTGCCGGAGCAGAAAACACTACCGGAAATGTAATCGTCGCCGCAGCAAATATAATTACTACCGCTCCCGGAATAAAATCTGCCTCCTCCTGCTTTATTATGGATACAAAAAATCCTAAATGGGGAGTGAACGGCAGCTTAATTTTTGCTGATTGTGCTGTAATCCCGGATCCTACTCCCGAACAATTGGCAGAAATCGCGCTTGCCTCAGCATCTTCCTGTAAAAGGTTTCTCGAAGCTGAACCGATTGTAGCCCTCCTTTCCTTTTCCACAAAAGGATCTGCGAGTGGTCCCAGTGTAGAGAAAGTGGTGCAGGCTCTTCAAATCGCAAAGGAAAGAAAACCCGACCTTTTAATCGATGGAGAACTACAGGCAGATGCAGCCCTGGTTAAATCTGTTGCGGACAAGAAAGCTCCTGGTTCTCCCGTTGGGGGAAAGGCGAATGTGCTTATCTTTCCTGACTTAAATGCAGGGAACATCGGTTACAAGCTGGTACAGAGGCTTGGGAATGCGGATGCGTTCGGTCCTTTCCTTCAGGGGTTTGCAAAACCGGTTAGTGATCTTTCGCGGGGCTGTTCAGTAAACGATATCGTAAGTACTGCGGCGGTAACGTTAATTCAAGCGGAGTAAAAAGATGAATTTCCTTATCATGGGATACGGGAAGATGGGCCATGAAGTAGAGGCAGTCCTTCTGGAACGAGGCCATCGGATAGTAGCAAGAATAGATGAAAAACCAGGGCTGGGTGATGGAACTTCTCCTACAAAGGAACAACTTTCCCAGGCTGAAGTAGCGATCGAGTTTTCTCATCCCACAGCAGTAAAGAATAATGCTGCACTTTACGCCCGTGCCGGGCTCTCGGCTGTAGTGGGAACTACAGGATGGAAAGCAGATGAAGAGGAAGTAAAACGGCTTGTAAAAGAATCGGGAATCGGGTATATCCGCGGTTCCAATTTCTCTATCGGAGCTCACCTGTTCTTTACCCTGGTTGAAGAAGCCGCTCGTTTGATTCATCCCTTTCCTCAATATGACATTTTTCTATATGAGATTCACCATAACCAGAAAAAAGACTCCCCTTCTGGAACTGCCTTAACTGCAGCAAATCGCATTTTAAAAGCCTTGCCCCGGAAAAAAAAGATTACTACCGAACGATTGGATCGGCAGATCGAACCGGAAGAGCTTCATGTGGCATCCGTTAGAGGGGGTGCTGTTCCCGGAGTTCACTCGGTTTTACTGGATTCGATTGCAGATACGATAGAAATAACCCATTCTGCACGGAATCGGAGCGGATTTGCCCTGGGGGCAGTCTTAGCCGCAGAATGGATCCAGGAGAAAAAAGGTTTTTTTGAAGTTGAAGATTTCATTCGAGACGTATTTTTAAAGGGGAGGTAACCATGTTTAAAGGAGTATATACAGCTTTAATCACTCCATTCAATAAGGATGGATCCATCGATGTAGCTGCCTTAAAAGATCTGGTGGAGTTTCAGATAGAAGAAGGGATCTCAGGTCTGGTACCCGTAGGTACTACGGGGGAAAGTCCGACGGTGAGCCACGAGGAAAACGTGAAAGTAGTGCAGATTGTGGTCGAACAGGCAAAAAAACGAGTTCCCATCATTGCTGGTACCGGTTCAAACTGTACTTCTGAAGCTATCAATATGACGAAAGCTGCCCGTGAAATCGGTGCAGATGCAACCCTGCAGGTAGCTCCCTACTACAATAAACCCAGCGCAGAAGGGTTTTACAGACATTTTACTGCCATAGCGGATGAAGGACAGCTCCCCGTACTGATTTATAATATTCCTGGAAGAACGGGGAAAAACATCGATAACGAAACGATGCTCCGCCTTAGTGCCCATTCCAACATTGTAGCGGTGAAGGAAGCCAGCGGAGATATGGCTCAGGTAATGGATCTTTGCCGGAGAAAACCGAAGAATTTCGATGTGCTATCCGGTGATGACAATTTAGGTCTTCCGATTATGGCTCTGGGAGGTACAGGGATCGTCTCGGTAGCGAGCAATGCCATTCCCCGCTTGATGGAACAATTGGTACGTCTCTGCCTGGAGAATAAGTACGATGAGGCCCGGGAACTTCATTACCGCCTCCTCCCCTTCTTTAAGGCGATATTCCTTGAAACCAACCCGATCCCTATCAAGTACGTTATGCATCTGATGGGCCGCTGTACTGAAACCTACAGGCTCCCCCTCTGTCCTATGGATGAAGGCAAAAAGGATCAGGTAAAAAAAGTCGCTAAAGAATTGGGGATTCTTTCTTAAAAGTTTGAAGACTTTCCGCCAATTGAACAAACTGCTCCGGAGAAAGTGATTCACCCCTGCATGCCGGATCGATCGCGGCGTGCAGGAGCACTTCCCGGGGAACAAACCCGAAAGATTTCAGCAGGGGAGTAAGGGCATTCTGCAACGTTTTTCGCCGGCAAGCAAAGGCGGAGCGAACAAGAGAAACAAAGAGCCTCCGATCTAACAGCTGGAAAGAGATTCCAGGGGGAGTCATCCGTACCACAGAGGATATAACCTGGGGACGGGGGAAAAAAGAGCCCGGCTGTACATCGAACAATACTTCTACCTGTGCGAATGTGTTACAGAGCACTGAAAAGGAAGAGTAATCCTCTGATCCCGGGAGGGCCGCCATCCTTTGTGCGATTTCCTTTTGAACCATAAATACCCAGTGTTGCGGTTCAAATCCTCCTTCCAGAAAATCTGCAATTAAAGCAGCCCCGGAAGAGTAAGGCAGATTCCCGAATACTTTGTTCGGCCTTTCTCCGGCATAGGTTCTCCAGGTTTTCAGTACATCCCCGGGGACTAACGAAAATCGTGTATTCCCCCCGAACTGTTCTTCCAGAATCCGGACAAACCCGTAGTCGATTTCAAAACACCGAAGAGACACCGGATACTCCAGTACAGTGAATGTGAGGGCCCCTAATCCCGGCCCGATCTCCCATAACAGCTCTCCCTCCCGGGGATCGATTTCCCGGAGGATCCTTTCTCGAACCCGGGGATTTATCAAGAAATTTTGACCAAATCTCTTCTTAAGAGAGAGACCCGTTGTCTCCAGGAATCTTTTTAGTTCGCCGGGAGAATCATAGGGAAGCATAAATTATTTGCTCAATAGAACCTGAGAGTTGGAGTTCTTGAAAAGATTTCAACCACATCTAGAATCACAGTATAGAGAAATTCCATGGGAATATGAAGGTACCTGGCCCATGGAATAGGTACGAAAGGGAGCAATACTCTAAAAACTATCCCGATCCAAAGAAAAACAAAAATCAAAGGATTCAGAATGATAGAAGCAAGCCAGCCGAAT
>JAGODW010000290.1 GCA_017998025.1 Spirochaetales bacterium | reverse complement strand
AAAGGGAAGAGCAGAAACGGCAGGAGGAAGAGTCGGCTGTTCGAAAAAGTATGGTGGGATCCGGAGATCGGTCCGAACGGATTCGGACGTACAATTTCCCCCAGAACCGGGTTACGGATCACCGGATCAATCTGACCCTCTACAAGCTGGACGGCGTACTGGAGGGGAACCTGGGTGAAATTATTGAGGCGCTAAAACTTTCCAATCGTGAGGAAGCGTACACGAATCAGTTACAATGACCCTCCGCCAGGCCCTTTTGAACGCCCGGGATTTATTCCGGCAACGGGGATACGAGACCCCTTATCTGGATGCAGTGGTTCTTCTATCCTCCTGTATGGGGATCGATAAGGCTCACCTGCTAGCCTCCTATGCAGAGGAACTTTCTCCGGAAGCCGAGTTCTGTTTTCAGGAGGCAGTGCATCGGCGCCTTTCCGGATTGCCGGTATCGTACATTCTTCGGCGGAAAGAGTTTTACGGCTTAAATTTTTACGTAGATGAACGAGTGCTCGTCCCCCGGCCCGAAACAGAACTTTTGGTGGAAACCGCTTTGCGGATACTCCGGGAAGACCCTTCTATAACCAGGGTACATGACGCCTGTACCGGTTCGGGTTGTATACCCATCGCCCTGGCTGATCAGGTCCAGAAAACAATACCGCGCAGGACTTTAGAGCTTTCCGCTTCCGATCTATCTGAGGATGCCCTGGAGGTTTTTCGCATCAACTGCCTGCGGATTTTAGGCTACGTTCTCCCCCATATACAGAGCGATCTACTGGAGAAAGTCGAGGGGCCATTCGATATAATCACGGCCAACCCTCCCTATGTGTGTCGGGAAGAGGTAGAGAGGATGATTTCCTCTGGATGGCCTGAACCTCGGTTAGCCCTGGACGGCGGAGAGGATGGGTTGGGGATTATCGTTCCACTGGCAACCCAGGCTCTGGAAAGGTTGCGTGAAAATGGTTATCTTTTACTTGAAGGATCGGATCCACAAGCCGAGGCTATCCAGGCGGCATTGAACTCACTGGGCTATAAATCAATAGAAGTTCTGAGTGACTTGTCCGGTAGGCGTCGTGTGACCGTGGGACGAAAAGGATAAGTAGATGCACCGTATGGTGGAACGGGTAGAACAGTTCGAGCAAAAACTGTCCTTCTACTCGGAAGAAGAAAAAGCGAAAATATTAGAAGCGGCTTACTGGGCTATGGAACTGCACCAGAATCAGCAGCGGGCCAGCGGGGAGCCTTTTTTTATTCATCCCCTTCAGGTGGCGGAAATCCTGGTGGATCTTCGGATGGATGCGGAATCTGTGATAGCTGCACTCCTCCATGATGTACTGGAGGATACGGAGGTTCGTAGGGAGGAACTGCGGGAACGGTTTGGAAAAGAAGTGGAGCAGCTGGTAAACGGGGTTACCAAAATTTCTGCTCTCAGGGCAAAAAGCAAGTCTATTCAGCAGGCAGAGACGATCCGAAAGATGCTTTTTGCCATGGTAAAGGATATCCGGGTAATTCTTATTAAGCTGGCCGACAAACTCCATAATATGCGTACTCTCGAGTTCCTCCCGGAAGCGAAACGGAAAGCCATTGCAGAGGAATGCCTGGATATCTATGCCCCTCTTGCCACCCGGCTGGGGATAGGATGGATTAAGGCGGAACTGGAAGACCTTTCTTTGAAGCACCTCCACCGGGACGTATATGACCAGATCAAGGCATTCGTAGCTGCGAAAAAGGAACAGCGGGGAGAATACCTCGCACAGATGCAGGAACGGATCACCGAGGCAGCCCGGGCAGAAGGGATCCCCGTGCAGGTAGAAAGCCGGGCAAAGCACTTTTATTCCATCTTTATCAAGATGAAGAAAAGAGGGAAGAGCCTGGAGGAAATCTACGATCTCTTAGGAATCCGTATTCTCTGTGAGACGCAGAGCGATTGTTATGTTCTCCTGGGAATCGTTCACCGGTTGTGGAAACCGATTGAAGGACGATTTAAGGATTATATTGCCATGCCCAAGGCAAATAAGTATCAGAGTCTCCACACCACTGTTATGGGAGACGGAGGAAAGCTGATCGAGATTCAGATCCGCACCGAACACATGCATCAAACGGCAGAGCATGGAATTGCTGCCCACTGGCTTTACAAGAAAGGAACAACCACTGAAGTTGTGAGACTTGAGGATCTTCCCATCATCAACCGGCTGAAGAGATGGAACGGTGTACGTATTTCTTCGGGAGAGTTTCTAAATGAAATCAAAAGTGAGATTTTAAAAGATTCCATCTATGTTTTTACACCCAAAGGAGATGTAATCGAATTACCCAAGGGATCTACCCCTATCGATTTTGCCTATCATATCCATACGGATATTGGAGATCACATTTCCGCTGCAAAGGCGGATGGTGTCATTATTCCGTTAAAGGAGGAATTGAAAAATACCCAGGTAGTGGAGATTTTAACCAGCCCTCAGGCTCATCCTCACTTAGCCTGGTTGAGGTATGTAAGAACAGCCCGTGCTCGTTCCAAGATACGGAGCTGGCTTAAAAAGAATGATCCGAGCATTATTATTGACCGTCATGTTGTAGCCAAGAAAAAGCCTGATCTTCATTTTCCTCCTTCTCAGCCAAAGCGGGAAAAACCCAGGGAAGAAGAGGGACATCGAGAAGGAGGGCATACCCTCGGAATCCGGATTGGAGAAAACCGGAACATGCTGATTAATATTGCCGGATGCTGCAATCCGGTAACGGGAGATGAGATCGTAGGCTATGTATCCCGGGGAAGAGGTATTATTGTCCATAAAAAAGACTGTCCGAACCTGAAATCAATCCCCGACTTTCAGGAACGATCCATCGAAGTGGAATGGGAAACTGTTTCTCCGAAAGCAACCCGGCATTTTCAGGTAACGGCCCGGCGTACCCTCGATTTATTCTCCGAGATCGAGGGAGCTGTACGGAAATACAAGGGGCATCTCATTGCCGGTCGGGTAGATGAGGATGGGCCTGATCGATTGATCGCTCACTTTATCATGGAATTGGACCGGACGGCAGATTTCGGTAAGGTTTTGAAAAGTATACGGACGATCCCCTCTATCCTTACGATCCAGGATATTCCTGCAGAAACCCACTCTTACGACATCGATTAATCAGATATCGATTAATCAACTTAATTTTGATAAATTCAGTAATAATATTTGACGGTTTCCCCCTCTTTTTTTACATTAGAGGTATCAGGAGGAAAACATGGCAACGATAACCTTTAAAGGAAGTCCGATTCATACGGTGGGGCAACTCCCCAGAGTGGGGAGCAAAGCACCGGATTTTGTTCTGGTAAAAGCAGACCTTTCCGATGTAACCCTGAAAGATTTTGCCGGCAAGAAGAAAATACTCAATATTGTCCCCAGCCTGGATACAGGGGTCTGTGCCGCTTCGGCG
>JAGODW010000289.1 GCA_017998025.1 Spirochaetales bacterium | reverse complement strand
CGACAGAGGGATACCTTCAGGAGACCCAGGATATTCTGCAGCGATTACGAGAATTGTCAGTTCAATCCGCTAACGGCATCTATACGCAGGAAGACAGGATGCAAATTCAGGTGGAAGTATCTCAATTGATCGATGAGATCGACCGCATTGCATCCCACGCGCAGTTCAACGGAATGAACCTCTTAACAGGTCGATTCGCCCGGGAGGGTGGTGAAAATATCGTCACCGCATCTATCTATTTTCATATCGGCGCTAACATGGATCAGCGGGAGCGTGTATACATCGGTACTATGACTGCCACTGCTCTAGGGGTAAAACAGGTAGGAAGCGGCAAGCTGCTATCTCTCTCCACACCTGATGATGCGAACCGCTCCATAGGAGTGATAGATGTAGCTCTCCGTACTGTAAATAAGCAAAGAGCCGATCTAGGAGCGTATCAGAACCGTCTAGAGCAAGCAGTCAAAGGGATAGATATAGGGGCAGAAAACCTTCAGGCAGCAGAATCCCGTATCCGGGATGTCGATATGGCGGCAGAAATGGTCGAATATACCAAAAACCAGATCCTTTTACAGGCAGGTACCGCTATGCTTGCCCAGGCTAATACTAAAACACAATCAGTCTTGCAACTATTGGGATAGAGTAGTATCATAAAGAAAGTGAGAGATTCTGTTCTTTGAAAAACACCCTCCGTATGCAGCGCACAAAGAGAGGTTCCGGCACTAGACCGGAGCCATCTCTTTGTTGCTTAGGGGGAACGGAACGGCAGGGAAGCGCGATTCGGCCCTGAAAAGATCCCCTGCGGGCATACAAAACGAAGGCGAGGGATGCCTTCGGGAAATTTCAAGGAGGGTTATCCTATATGATTATAAATCACAACATTAGCGCTATGTACGCCAACAGGGAACTTAGTTTCCGCAATTTAGATGTAACAAAAAATATTGAAAAACTGAGTTCCGGGATGCGGATTAACCGCGCAGGCGACGATGCTTCCGGATTGGCAGTTTCTGAAAAACTCCGAAGCCAAATTCGGGGTCTAAATCAAGCGACTCGCAATATCGAGAATGGGATTTCTTTTATTCAAGCAACAGAAGGATATTTGCAGGAGACGCAAGACATCCTCCACAGGATTCGGGAATTGTCTGTTCAATCCGCAAATGGTATCTACACCCAGGAAGACCGACTCCAGATCCAAGTGGAAGTGTCCCAGCTGGTGGATGAAATCAACCGGATAGCGTCCCATGCCCAGTTCAACGGTATGAACATACTGACCGGTGCTTTTGCAAAAGAATCGGCAACCGGTGCTGTTATGAGATTCCAGATCGGGGCAAATATGGACCAATCCGAACAGGTCTACATCGGAACCATGACTGCGCAGGCACTTGGTCTTCAGGCAGCTCAAGGTGGGCAGGGAATAATATCTCTATCCTCGGTTGATACATCAAATCAGGCCATTGGTATTGTGGATGTCGCTTTGAAGACCGTTTCTAAACAACGGGCCGATCTGGGTGCATACCAGAACCGTTTTGAGATGGCCAGCAAAGGCGTTTCGATTGCTGCAGAGAACCTTCAGGCGTCTGAGTCGAGAATCCGCGACGTAGATATGGCAAACGAAATGGTTTCTTTTGTAAAGAACCAGATCTTAACACAGGCGAACACTGCAATGCTGGCTCAGGCCAATATGCAGACCCGTTCTGTGCTTCAGCTTCTCGGTTAAAAATCTTTTTCAATGTTCGTTCCGTTCCGTGTAAAAACGAGAGATCACTGGACGTCATCTCTCGGTGCATATTACTGAAAGGGAGAGTTCGCGCTCTCTCTCTTTCAGCCCTTTACAGGGAGGTAATTGTATGTCTATGGAAGTAGCAGGAATACCTGCACGAGGTCTGGAAGGCAACCAAACGGCCCCTCCTCCTGTACTGGATATAAGAGCAGTACATCAAGAAGGAAAATCCTCTCCTATTCGGGAACGACCAGCCGCTCAATCGGTAGAAGAAAAATTGCAAGATATAGAAGGGCTATCTAGTTTTTTGAATCGAAGACTGAAATTCTCCATCAACCGGGAACTCCAGGAGGTAGTGGTCAAGATCGTGGATGCCGACACCGATAAAGTTATTAAGGTGCTTCCCCCGGAAGAATTGCAGCGACTCCATCTAAGAATCCGAGAAACAATCGGGCTCTTGTTTGATGAACTTATTTAAATCCTGAACGGGGGAAAATCGAGGTAGGCGTGGCCGATATATCTATCCCCGGGATATCGAGTAAATATAAATCTGAAGAAATTATAAAGAAGCTGGTTGAAGTAGAAAAGATTCCTCTGAAACGAATGGAGGAATCGGTAAAAACGCTTAAAACCCAGCAGAGTACCTGGAGAGAAATTCAACAAGGTCTTACCCAGCTTCGTGATAGAGCAAGAATATTATTCAGTTTTCAGAATCCCTTCAACGAACGAGCTGCTACTTCTTCAGATTCTTCTATTTTAACTGCGATAGCTTCCAGAGACGCAATAGAAGGTACGTACGATATTCAAATAAAACAGACGGCAGGGGCAGATAAATTTCTATCCCGCTCCCTGCCCCTCGATCAGGATGTACCTGCCGGCAACTATGTATTTAAGGTGGGAGAAAAGGAAATCACCTTTCAATTCAGAGGGGGGAAACTCTCCGCATTTGTTGATTTCCTGAATGAGCGGGGAAAAGATTTGATTCATGCGGGCATTCTAAAAGACACCGCAAATTCGCAGGTATTATTTATCGAGGCTCTAAAAACAGGAAAAGAAAACATCCTGACGTTCTCAGGATCATCTATAGAATTAGGTGAGCGGCTGGGGATGATACAGAGGGATTCTTCTACATCCCGAAGGATCGTTCCAGATCAGACATTGCTTACAACAGCTAAAATCACACGCCCTACTGATGTACAAGTGGTGGAAAGTGTCCTTACCCTCAATCCAGAGGGAGAAATCCAGATACCACTGACCCCTCCCCTTCCCTTAAACGATTCTATGGTCTTAGAAGCAGAACTTAGATTGCGAAAAACCGGGGATGGGCCTCCTGCTCCTTCTGCTCCTCCTGTAGGTCCAGCGATCCCGGATCGGGGAGATGTAACCTTATCGGACGTCACTGTACGAAACAGCCCTTCCCGGGTTGTACTCCCGGAATGGAAACCACCGGAGCCTCCTCCTGTGGTGGATGATTTTAACGTGCTATTTTTAGGCGTAGAAGGGGAAGCTAAACCTCTCCCGCCGATAGATGAGTCCATGGATTTCCGAACTATTCGAGTCCCGCTCTCTTCTCTCGGGAACTCGGCCGAGTTTATCCTCTTACGAAATAAGAATACGTATAGGGAATTGGAGGTAAAAAGTATCCGATTGTATGATCCAGCCACACGAGGAGACTATCGACCGGTACAGCCTCTCTCTACTGCCCAGGATGCGGAACTCCTTTTGAACGGAATTCCTTTAAGCCGAA
>JAGODW010000288.1 GCA_017998025.1 Spirochaetales bacterium | reverse complement strand
GGGGGAACGTAAGGCCGTATGCTTCTACGCCCCGAATTCGTCTTATTAGTTCTATCCCCGCTACAATGTTCCCCCACTGATCATCCCCCCCTATCTGCAGTCGGCAGCCGTATCGGTCATACAGTTGAAGAAAATCATAACTCTGAAGAAGCTGATAGTTAAATTCGATGAATGTAAGGCCGGTTTCCAACCGCTTCCGGTACGATTCGAAGGAAAGCATCCGGTTCACGGAAAAGTGTACCCCAATATCCCGAAGAAAATCGATGTAGTTCAGGTTCGCAAGCCAATCTTTATTGTTTGCAGTGAAGGCTGTTTTATCGTCAAACCCGATAAACGCATCCAGTTGTGTTCGGATCCGTTCAGAGTTCTCGTCGATCTGCTCGTAGGTGAGCATTTTTCGCATCTCCGTCTTCCCCGAGGGGTCCCCGATCCGGGCTGTCCCTCCTCCGATCAGGGCAATCGACGTATGCCCTGCCTCATGGAGGTGCCGAAGGGCAAAAAAGGGTACCATGTGGCCGATATGGAGACTGGGACCTGTAGGGTCACAGCCCACGTAAAAGGTAACAGGGCCTGCATCCATCAGGGCAGAAAGCCCTTCCCTATCCGTACATTGCTGGATAAATCCCCGTTCCTCCAGAGTTTGCAACGCTTTATTCATGCAGTCCCCATCCGTTTGTAGGATCGTATGCTTTGATGGATCAATAAATCCAGTTCTTTAATTTTGACTCTTACCTGTTCCATGGAATCCCGGAATCGGAGTGTTACGGTTCCGTCCTCTTTCGTTTGATAATCTACCGTTACACAAAAAGGAGTACCCACTTCATCCTGCCTCCGGTACCTCCGGCCAATAGAGCCGGATTGATCGTAGATGGTAGTGTAGTGTTCCCGAAGTTCCTCCTCGATCTTCCGGGCAATTTCTGGAAGACCATCCTTCTTCATTAACGGGAATACTCCTACAGTAATAGGTGCAATCATTGGATGGAATCGAAGCACAGAACGGACTTCGCCATCGGGAAGCTGCTCTTCCTCGTACGCATCGGAAAGAGCCATAAGAACACTCCGGGTAAGTCCTGCAGAAGTTTCGATGATGTAGGGGATATACCGCTCTTTGGTTTCTTCGTCGAGATAGGATAGATCCTTCCCCGAAAATTCGCTATGCCGCCGCAGGTCGTAATCGGAACGGTTATGTACCCCTTCCAGTTCTCGCCATCCCATGGGGAACTCATACTGGATATCGTACGCATCCTTCGCATAGTGGGCAAGTTCTTCCGGTCCATGTCTGTGCCAGCGGAGCTTTTCCGGGCGAATCCCCAGCTTCTGGTAATACTCCATCCGTTTCTCTCGCCAAACGGAAAACCATTTTTCATCTTCTCCTGGTTTTACAAAAAACTGCATTTCCATCTGTTCGAATTCGCAGGTACGGAAAATAAAATTTTTGGTAACGATTTCGTTCCGAAACGCTTTTCCTACCTGGGCAATTCCAAAGGGTATTTTTAATCGGCTCGTCTGCATACAGTTCCTGTAATTCACATAGATTCCCTGAGCAGTTTCCGGGCGCAAATATACGATCGAACTATCATCCTCTACCGGACCAATGTGAGTCTTAAACATCAAATTGAACTTACGGGCTTCTGTAAGCTCACCTCCGCACTCCGGACAAATCCGTTTTATCCGGTTTTCGTCCGGGATCATATCCTCCCGGAACCGCTGTTTACATTTCTTGCAATCCACCAGCGGGTCGGTAAAATTCTCCACATGGCCGGATGCTTCCCAGACTCTTGGATGCATCAATATGGCTGCATCAAGACCCACGATGTTGTCATGAAGCTGCGTCATTTCCTTCCACCAGAATCGCTGGATCCTGTTTTTTAGTTCTACACCTAGAGGACCATAATCCCAGGCCGACGAAAGGCCGCCATAAATTTCGCTCGATTGAAAAACGAACCCTCTCTGCTTGCACAAGGATACCAATGTATCCATAGTTAAATCTGCCATACCCCTCTCCCTTCTGTTAAACGCTCACTCTGCACTTAAAAGCTGCAGGGACTGTCGGATTCTCTTCTGTGTTTCTTCTTTACCCAGTATACGGATAGATTCCAATAACGGTGGAGACACCTGGGAACCTGTTATCGCCACCCTGAGGGGCATCAGCAGGTTTCCCAGTTTAATTCCCAGGGTCTCTGCGAGTTTACGAAGCGCCTCTTCGTTTTCTGCATCACTCTTCTGGAAAAACTCTTCCATAAAAGTCAGCATCGCTTCAAGGGAACGCCGGGTCTCTTCTCGGTTTCCTTTCCTGGGAATAAGCATCTCTACGGTATAGGGTTCTACCCCTTTAAAGAGGAACTTCACCAGATTGGAAGCATCCGTTAGAAATCGAAGCCGTTCTTTAATAAGAGGAATGCTTGCCCTGAGTTTTTGCTCTTCCTCTTCCGTCACCGGATTGCTGAGAATCCCATCCTTCTGTAGAAAGGGAATCAGCTCATTCTTCAATTTTTCAGTATCCCGCTCCCGGATATACACTCCGTTGAACCATTCCAGCTTTTTGTAATCGAACACAGCGGGAGCCTTGTTCAGCTTATCGAGGGTAAAGAGTTTTTCCAATTCCTCCCGGGTAAACAATTGCCGGGTGTCGTCGTATGACCATCCCAACAAGGAAACATAGTTAATGATCGCCTCAGGGACGTACCCCGCATTTCTGAACTCGACAACACTGGTAGAGCCATGCCTCTTCGATAGTTTGTGCCCATCCTCTCCCATAACCATAGGCAAATGGCAGTAGACGGGAGGTTCCCATCCAAACGCCTGGTACATCAATACATGGAGGGGACAGGAAGGAATCCATTCTTGTGCCCGAAGAATATGAGTAATCTTCATCAAATGATCATCCACAACGTTCGCGAGGTGATACGTAGGGAATCCATCCGATTTTAAAAGGATAGGATCCGGATTAATGTCCTTGTTAGCCCGTTCGATCTTACCAATGAGCCAGTCATGAAAAGATGTAGACCCCTCCAGGGGGATCTTTAATCGGATAACACACGGTTCACCCTTCTTTTTTCTCTGCTCCGCTTCCTCCCGCGGGATATTCCGACACAACCTATCGTACCCCTGTCCTTCTTTCCGCTGCGTCTGCTCCTGCCGTAGTTTTTCCAGCCGTTCTGAGGTACAAAAACAGTAATACGCGTGACCCGTCTGAACTAATTTTTCTGCATGTTCCTGGTACAGGGCGGTTCGCTCGGATTGAAAATAGGGACCATACGGACCCCCTACCTGGGGACCTTCATCCCAGGAAACCCCCAACCACTCAAACGTGTCGTAAATATCCTGTAAGGCCCTGGGATCATACCGTTCCCTATCCGTATCTTCAATGCGAAGTATAAAAGTTCCTCCGGAAGACCGGGCAAAGAAATAATTAAACAGGGCTGTCCTTATACCCCCTATGTGTTGCAGTCCCGTAGGGGAAGGAGCA
>JAGODW010000287.1 GCA_017998025.1 Spirochaetales bacterium | reverse complement strand
CCAAAGGCAGAGGCACAACCGATGAGAAAAAGTACCACAGCAGTTGTCCTGGTCGACTCGATGAAGACATCGATAAAATCTTTCAGAGTGAGTTCCCTGTACACAACAACTCCCAGAAAGATTGCATAGACCACGGCTACGGCGGAAGCTTCGGTAGCGGTAAAAATACCTGCTGCTATTCCTACTACGATAATTACCGCAGCAAGCATACTTAAGACGCCATCTACAATAATCCGAATACTTTTTCGTAGGGGAGGTATCTTTTCCCGCGGGTATCCCCGTTTAATAGCCAGGATAAAACAGGTGATAGACAAAAAGACGCCTAGCATAATTCCGGGTATATAGCCGGCCAGAAAGAGCTGCCCCACCGAAACTCCCCCTGCCACCATCGAGTAAATCACCATGTTGTGACTGGGCGGTATAATGATCCCCTGAACGGAAGAAGCGACGGTAAGGGCGGATGCAAAGTCCCGGTCGTATCCTTTTTCTACCATCATCGGGATCATAATGGGACCTGTGGAAGAGATATCCGCTACAGCAGAACCGGAAACACCGCCAAAAAACATGCTATCGATACAGTTTACGATAGCAAGTCCTCCTGGAAGAGGCCCTACAATAAGGTATGCGAGATCCACCAACCTTCGCGCCACCCCTCCTTTCGCCATGAATCCCCCTGCAAGAATGAAGAGAGGTATTGCTAGAAGGGGGAACGATTGAAGGCTGGCAGCTATCCGCTGCGCGATCATGGCAACACCAAGGTCGGCAACCCAGGCAGAGAAAAGAGCAGAAATTCCCAAACTAAACGAAATAGGGACTCCCACAAGTATTAAAATAAGGAAAGTGCCAAGCAGAGCAAGTGTTTCAAGCACGGGTATCCCCCTTTTGCGCATGATAGGTCGCCAATTTAATAAAAGCCCTTAAAAAAGCGAACAGGATCATGAATCCTGCTGCAATCGGAATCACAATATAGGTAAGTCCTAACGGGAGGGAAACGGTGGACATCTGGCTTGACATGGTTGCTTCAGCAAGTACCCATCCCTGGGTAAGGAGGAACCACGCAAAACAACCAATCCCAAGATCGATGATAATTTCTGTATATATCCGGATACGTTCGGGAAGGCGCTTAACCAATAATTCAAGGATCATGTGGGAACCGGTCCAGACACAGGCTGCCGCTCCTAAGAGCCCAATCCACATCATCCCTGTTACCACGATTTCTTCAACCCAATAGGGACTATTCTTAAGTACATACCGTGCAAAGACCTGCCAGCAGACAAGGACAGAGAGGATCCCCATGCATATAGCAGTAAATATCGTAAGTGCCCGTTCTATGTTCTCAACTAAGTGTTTAATTTTTTCCAGCATTTATATCTCCAACAAAGAGAGACTCGCGGGTTCATCCCACGAGTCTCTCTTTATATGCTCAGGCGTATACCATCTCTACCAGCTATTATTTAGTATTCACGATAGCATCGATCAGGTCTCTCCCTACAATCGGTTCGAATTCTTTCCATACTCCCGATGCGGCTTTCTGGAACTCTTTGATGTCTTTCACTTCATTGAAGATCATTCCTTTTGCCTTAAGTTGCTTGATGGTATCATCAATCATTAATGCCCAGAGTTTATTATGCTCCTGTATTGTATCTTTTGCAGTGGCAAGGACGGCATCCTGGATGTTTTTAGGGGCTTTGTCAAATACTCGTTTAGACATAATTAGAACATCCGGGATAGAGGAGTGCCGGGTATAGCTAAAATATTTGGCTACTTCCTGCATATTAAAGGAAAGAACTGTTGGTTCATTGTTTTCCCAACCATCGATAACTTTTGTTTGAAGGGCTGTATAGACTTCCGATTGCCCCATAGGAACAGCCGTAGCTCCCAGTGCGTTGATCGTATCGATCAAAGGCTTAGACTGCATAACGCGGATTTTCAGTCCCTTCAGATCCGCTGGTGTATAAATCGGACCTTTAGATGTTGTAATACTACGGAAACCTGCATCCAGGAAAGCCAATCCTTTGAATCCCTCCTTTTCCATGTCCTTCATTAACCTCTCACCGATGGGACCTTGAAGAACTTTGTGCTGATGATCGAGGTCTCTCCAGATAAAGGGTAGACTTAATACCTGAAGGGTAGGAGCGTACTGCCCCATCGGTCCTGCAGAGACTTTGGTTAATTCAATCGAACCTATTTTAACCCCTTCGATGTAGTCCTTCTCCTGTCCCAGTTGGCCTGCAGGAAAGAGGGTGACTTTTACATCCCCTTGGGTTCGTTCAGCCATTTTATCGGCAAAAAATACCAGCGCTTTGTGAACCGGATGGCTTTCGGGAAGTACTGATGCAAGCTTCCAATTGTACTTTGGAGCAGCACCAGTAGTGAATACTGCCATAACAAGCAATCCGATTAGAAAGATACTTTTCCTCTTCATCTTTATCCTTCCTCCTGTTCTTGCATTATGAAATATTGTTTCTTATTATGATACAATTGCTAGATGAGGTTGTCAATAGAAATTGCATCCTTAAAAAAAATTCGTTCCATTTCCGCATCCGTAGGTACAAGCACCATCTCTGTAGTATGGTTTCTTTTCATTAAGGTATGGAGACGGTGGGTAAACTGAATTTTTTCCAATAGAGATCTCTCTTCAGGCGTCTTCTGTACCTTTTTCAGTAAGTTTACATATCGGGCAAGCCTGAATGCAGTAATAAGTTCTTTTGTAGAAAGAGCTCCTGTCCAGGGAAAGGCGAAGGAACCACGGGATAGGCCAGGATGGGATAGGAGCAGGGGAGGGGGTGGACTAAAATTGGGCAATCCAGGAACCGGATAATAAAGGGAGATACCTGCAAGGGTAGGAAGGGACTCAAGCAACAAAAGATGTTCAATCACAGAGTCTGGCGTATCTCTCTCAAGACCTGCGATAAAGTAGGTAATGGAAGGAATACCGCGAGTTGATAAAAATCGGATGATTTCAAGGTACCGTTCTAAATCTACGGATCTTCCCTCGCGTTTTACGATTTCAGGCTGAATACTGCCCAGAGATAGGTTAAAACTTCTAAATCCTAAATCGATTAAGGTTTCTGCAAAAGAAGGATCAAGAAGCCGGTAATCCAGGCCATTCTCTGCAGTGAAAGTCACTCCCGGCCGTAGCCTCTGTATGAGGCGAAGCACTTCGATGAAGTACGGAGGGTCGTACAGGAGATTATCATCCTCAAAGTTCAGATGAACCTGGAATCCTTCAGGGATTATTTGTTTTACCGCTTTTTCCACGCTCTCCAGCGAAACTCTACGGAACCTGGTTCCATGACAGAGCCAGTTAGAACAGAACCGGCATTTCACCGGGCATCCGCGGCTCAAAGAAATAGCTGCCCAGGCTTCTTTTTTTGTTTCTTTTACAATAGAGATGCTGGGGGATAGTTCCTCTTCCCGGGTAAAGCGTTCTGCCTGAATCAACATTGATTGCGAATTGGCTTTTCGATGGGCTGCGGATAATAATACAGGC
>JAGODW010000286.1 GCA_017998025.1 Spirochaetales bacterium | reverse complement strand
TTGATAATCTCCCGGCCAAAAAGGGGCAGGAGGCAGGATACCTCCCAGGGTTATCGATAGAACCGCCACCAGATTACAGAAAAATCCCATCCAGATTACCTGCCGGGCCCGGGCAAAACCGTATACCTCTGTCAGAATATCTCCAAAAATATAGGCGAACGGAAATAAAATCATAGCGGCAGGGACATACATGCCGAACAAGTTTACGATCTTAACTCCTATAATATTGGAAACAATAAGAGTGGTAACGAACAACGCGGTGAGAAAGGGAAAGAAACGCATCTTCTCCGGGTTCATCGGATACTCTCCTTTGCCTCAGGAGTTTTTACCTTTTCACACTCCACGGTTATTCTGATTCCTCCCCGTATGTTGAATGCTCCGGTTACTTTCATATAATGAGGATCCAGAAGGGCTACGAGATCATCCAGCAAGGTATTCACCACATGCTCATGGAACGCTCCTTCATTCCGATAGGACCAGAGATAAAGTTTAAGGGATTTAGATTCTACAATTTTTTGATCCGGAACATATTCGATACGGATCCTGGCAAAGTCTGGTTGCCCCGTAATAGGGCAAAGACAGGTGAACTCCTCCGTTTCCAGGGTTACTTTATAAAACCTTCCAGGATTCTGGTTAGGAAACGCTTCCAGTTTTTTACTGGGCTCGGCTTTTTTCCCTAGAATCGTAAGTTTATCCATGATTGACTCCTATGTTTTTTGAGGTGGGAACTACGACCACCGTAAGATTACTTCACTATAATCCAGGGAAATACCTGTTTGGGTCAATAGAGGCACAACCCGTTGAAAGAATAATTCTAGCATCCACTGCCATACAGCCGTTCTGGTATAATAGAGTTGGATTCAGATCTACTTCCTCAATTTGCGGTAGTTCTTCAAGCATGCGTCCAAGGGAAACAAGGGTTTTCGCAATCGATTCAACGGTAAGATTAAATGGAATCGTTTGAAAGATAAAATCTTTGGCTTCACTGACGCACAAAGGAGCAAGCCGGAATCCGACAAGTTTTAAGGCTTCTATATGGATACCTCCAAGGCCAACCATCACAATAGGCCCGAATGACTTCTCCCGGAGTGCCCCCAGAGCAAGTTCCATTGTTGAGGGGATCATCTTCTGGATTAAGATGTTGGGGTGTTTCAAATCAAGAACAGCTTGGTGTGCATTCCCTATGAGTGTATAGTATGCATCTTGAAAGGAACTATCCGAACAGATTCCTGCTATTACGCATCCAGCTGCACTCTTATGGATGATCTCTTTGTCTACTACCTTCAGTACTACCGGATAACCGATTTCTCGAGCCGCATTGAGAGCTCCTTCAAAGGAACTTTCAACCCGGAAAGAAGGAAAGCCGATACCGTATTGTTCGCATATCCTATAGGCTTCAGGTTCAAGCAGATTGCAACGCCCTTCCTCCAATGCATGGCAAATCAGTTCTGCAGCAGGCATTCTAGTTCTAAGAAGGTGATTTTCGATACCCTTCCTTTCTTCTATTATATCCCGGGCTTTTCGTTGGAACTCTGCGTACGTCGCTACATTCCCTGCAACTCTTGCGAGCATATCAGGGTACTCAAAGGTAGGTATTCTTTCTTTTTCCAGACCTCGTCTGGTGCTATGGGCAAACTGACCGAACGTCACCGCGTTGAATAATGGTTTTTTATGCTTCCCCTGGGACGTATAGGCATTGGTAATTTCCTTCACCAGAAGCTTCTGATCAATAAATGCACTCGGCGCCAGTAATTGTAGTACTAGATCTACATTATCATCCTGAAAAAGAATCTTTAACACCTGATTATGAAGTTTTTCGGTATGAGCAGCCGAGAGATCTACATATCCATCAGGGGATCCAATATTCGCCATCGGGGAACAGATGCTTCTAAGAGCCTTACAAGTTTGGGTGGATAACTTTGCAGGCTGCAAACTACCTGCAGAAGATACCTCATCCAGGCAAATCGTTCCTGGCCCTCCCATATGGGTTACTATACACACCCGGTTTCCTTCTGGAAGCGGTTGCCTTTCCAGCGCCCGCAGGGTGTCGAAGAACTCCAGAACACTTTTTGCACGAATGATCCCTGTTTGTTTGAAAGCTCCATCATATAAGGCATCGATACCCGCCAAAGCTCCCGTATGCGATCTTGCAGCGGTTGAACCAATTGTACTCCTCCCCGACTTGAGAACCACTATTGGCTTAATTGGACTTACTTGACGGGCAATCTCAAAGAAATTTCGAGGATCCGGAACCCCTTCCATATAGATCCCGATAACACGCGTAGTTTCATCTTCTTTCAGAAAGCTCAATAGTTCGGGAATGCTGACGTCAACCATATTACCGACCGAGGCAAATTTGCTGAGACCGGCCATCCGGAGACTTTCTGCCCAGAATAGAAACGAATTTGCAAAAGCACCGCTCTGTGTAAGGAGGCTTATTCCGCCCTTTGGGTAGGTAGCAAGATCAAAATTTGTATTAAACCCACTGTATGCATCAATGATTCCCAGGCAATTGGGTCCAATGAGCCGTATTGAGGCAGCTTTGAGAATCTGGACGAGTTCCTGTTCTCGCAGCTTCGCTTCCTCTGTATTCAGTTCTCCAAAACCAGCCGAAATACAAATTGCTCCCTGAAGGTCGTTGAACCGTTTCTTTCTTTCAACCAGTTCCTTTGCAATACCTATGATACTCTGTGCCGATACCAGAAGGACGCATATCTCTATAGGCTCAGGAATTTCTATTATACTTCGAAAGCATTGAAATCCAAGGATGGTTTTCTCGTGCAGATTTATTGGGAACACTTTTCCCCTGTAGCCCATAGATACCAGATGGCTGAGAACCTTGTGTCCTGGTTTCCTGGGATCGGTGGATGCCCCTACAATAGCAACACTTTTCGGTTTGAAAAATACATTCAGGTCAGTCCGATCAGTCATGGTTCCTTCCCATATCCCATTCGTCAGGAGTATAGTCTCCAGTAATAAAAAAGGTGCCCCGGGCTTCGGTAAGGAGCCTTCTTTCTTTATCCTGAATACTACTCCGTGCCACCATAATGCTCTTCCCTTTGTGGATCACCTGAGCAAAGGAAGAAACAACCTCTCCTTCACGTCCCCTTCGAATAAAGTTGATATTAAGATCCAGGGTAACCGTATGTTTCCCCAGTGTAGCGCAGGCAAGCATCATCGACATATCTGCAAGAGAAACCAGCGCACCTCCATGAACCACCCCTCGTATGTTGAGATGTCTGGGTGTTACAAGCATGGATACAATGCAGTGCCGTTCACTGAGATCAAGGATATCCATGCCAAGGAATTTTGCAAAATGATTTTGTTCATGAACGTGGAGCAGCAGATCCCTTAACCACCCATTCATGCTCTTGGTTTCCGTGGGCAGGGAGTAAGATTTTTCCCCTTCGGGCATTCCTTCTGGAGTTACAGGTCCATCAATACCCTTGCCCTGTAAATCTTCATCCGTAAAGTGTCCAGTTACCAAGAACGTGCCG
>JAGODW010000285.1 GCA_017998025.1 Spirochaetales bacterium | reverse complement strand
TTTAAAGCCTCGGCACGATACGCAGTGAAAAGAGGGGTTCGGGTGGAACCTCCTATATTCTTATTCGTACCTCGTTTGGTCATTTCTTCCAAATAAAACTCTTTCATTTTATTATCTTTGCAGGTAGTCTTCGTTTTCCTGGAGAGAGCGATTTCTACGGTAGGTTCTCTTCCTTCGATGAATCGGACAAAGAGGATCCCTATCCCCAGGCGGGAACATACAGCTCGAATCTCTTTCCATCGTTTCGGGTACCTGCGAAAATTCCGAAGCGGAACCGCGATATACACGGCATCCGCTGCCTGTTGCCGTTGCACGGCCTGAAGGATTACTTCGAGGTTAAAGCGCAGTTTTATTTCGACTACGAGGAGTTCTCCCTCTTTTACTGCTGAAATATCGCTAAACACAACTTCTGCGTGCACGAGGTAGCCATGATGCGATAGGAACCGCTGAAGAGGAGGAAACAAATCAACTTCCTGCAAGTGATCCAAATCCATAGAGTTTATAGTACAGGATATGATAGAAAAATTCCAACTCTGCTGGTACACTGGATAGGTCTTCCTGGAGGGAAATTTCAGGAATCCCTGGAAGTTTCTTGAGTTGTTCTTTAGGAATATCTATATTCTAATATAGGGAGAGATGAAGGTGGAGAGTAAATGTCATGCGTTGTAAACGATGGTCTGGAATTCTGTTCATTTTCTTGGGGATCTATTCGGGAGGATCCTTTCTTACGGCTCAATCCTCCGAGATCAAAGAAGAACCCCTCTATGTAGTGCCGATTCATGGTGATATTGAACCGACATTAGCATCTTTTATCCGGAGGAATGCTTCTAAGGCGTTAGATGAGGGAGCTTCGGTAATTGTGTTCGATATCGATACGTTTGGAGGAAGGGTGGACTCTGCCCTTCAGATATCTTCTTTCATCGGATCCATACGGGAAGCAAAAACTGTGGCGTATATTCGGAGTGGCCCCACCAGTATGGGAGTGAGCTGGTCTGCGGGTGCTCTTATTGCGCTTTCCTGTTCCCAGATTTATATGGCTCCCGGAACATCCATTGGAGCAGCAGCGCCCGTTATGATGGGTCCGGATGGGTCCACGCAACCGGCTGGTGAGAAAGTAGTGAGTGCAGTGCGAACCCAGATGGCTGCCCTGGCGGAAAAGAATGGTCATCCTGTCGAGCTGGCTCTTGCCATGGTGGATATGGATCTGGAAGTCTGGGAGGTTCAGGAAGGTAATAAAACCCGCCTTATTACGTTAACGGATCTAGAAAGGTTGGAAAAGGAAAACCCTGAAGGGATCCACCGAATCCACTTGGTTTCGCCTAAGGGAAAACTGCTATCCCTCACAGCAAAAGAAGCAGAGAAGTATGGGCTTTCTAAAGGTACCGTGGATGATCTTAGCGCTCTAGCGCAGGTATTGGGAGTTTCCGGTGACATAATTGAACTTCAAAATACTTTTGCAGACAATATTCTCCAGGTACTTACTTCCGGCCCCATTCAATCTCTCCTTATCCTGGTTGGGCTTGTTGCCCTCTTTATGGAAATTAGTACTCCCGGCTTCGGGATTCCCGGTACGGTGGCGGTCATTTGCTTCCTTAGCATTTTTGGGAGCAATGCTCTATTAGGCACTGTAGGATCCCTGGAAATCATTCTATTGTTAACAGGGATTGGACTTTTAACAGTTGAATTGTTTATTCTGCCTGGTTTCGGAATTACAGGGATTTCTGGACTGGTTCTCATCGGGCTGGCCCTCCTTTTTTCTATGCAGGATTTCATCTTTCCGGAGTTTTCCTGGCAATGGGACATCTTAGGCCGAAACCTGACGGTGGTAGGGAGTGGTCTTCTCTCAGGAATCGTAGCGGTGGCAGCTCTGATTCTACTCCTACCCAAGATTCGTATTTTAGATCGTCTAGCCTTGCACACGACGATTCGGGGTACTGCTGCAGGCCTGCCCGCGGAATCCGGGCATTTGGAAGAGTCGAAGACTAAAGGATCTTCCTCCTCTAAGGAGGATAAGGCGGGAGAAGAGGAGGATTTTCAGATAATCCCTCCGGATCTGGTGGGTCATGACGGCAGAGCGATTTCGGTACTGCGTCCTTCTGGAAAGGCAGAAATTAACGGTACTGTCTATAGTGTTGAAACGGAAGGGGAGTATATCCCTCAGGGAAGCCGGATCCGGGTAGTCCGAATCCGGGGGAATCGAATACTTGTAAAGTCTTTCGAGAAAGAGGAGTAAAGTATGATTTATTTAGTCGTGATAGGAATCCTGATCCTTCTGGTACTGGGATTCTTGATCCTGTTTTTTAAATTTTTCGGCTTATGGTTCCGGGCAATGCTTTCCGGAGCCCCGGTGGGAATGGGCAGGATTATCGGCATGTGGCTCCGGCACGTAAACCCATCGGTTATTGTAGATTCACGGATTATGCTCACCAAAGCAGGAATTCCTGTTGATCCGGACCTGCTAGAAACCCATTTTCTGGCCCGGGGAAACGTGATGCGGGTCAGCCAGGCCCTTGTTGCAGCCAACAAGGCGAATATTCCCTTGCCGTTTCAGCGGGCAGCAGCTATTGATCTGGCGGGGAGAGACGTTCTTGAAGCGGTAAAAACCAGTGTAAATCCGAAGGTGATCGATTGTCCCGATCCCTCTAAAGGGAAAACCACCATCGATGCGGTTGCCAAGGACGGAATCCAGCTTCAGGTCAAGGCCCGGGTTACGGTGCGGGCTAATATTGAACGATTGGTAGGGGGCGCAACAGAAGAAACCATCATTGCCCGGGTAGGAGAGGGAATTGTCACTACGATCGGATCCTCCGAGTCGTACAAGGCAGTTCTGGAGAATCCAGATCTTATATCCAAGACCGTGCTGCAAAAGGGATTGGATGCGGGAACTGCTTTTGAGATTCTTTCTATAGATATTGCAGATATCGATGTGGGAGCAAACATCGGGGCAAAGTTGCAGGCAGACCAGGCAGAGGCGGATAAACGGAGGTTCCAGGCAGAAGCGGAAAAGCGAAGAGCTGCAGCTCAGGCACGGGAACAGGAAATGCTTGCTCTGGTTCAAGAAAACAGGGCAAAAGTGGTGCTTGCCGAGGCAGAAATTCCCCTGGCTATTGCGGAAGCGTTTAGAAAAGGGCAGCTGGGAATCATGGATTACTATCGGATGACGAACATCCAGGCAGACACCACGATGCGGAAAAATATCGGGGGCGAGGCTCAGCAGAAATGATGGAATTCTTTTCTGATTTATTTATTCTCCTTCCTCTTGCTCTAATAATTGCCTGGAGGATTCTCCAGGCACGGGGGCAGCAACAAAAAAAAGTTCAACCCAAAAAACCCTCTACTGGAAAGTCACCTGCCGGGTATGCACTACCAGGAAAGCGGGAACGGAAAATTCTTGAACATCGGGCACCCGCTTCTCTGTTCGCTCCAGAGACCTATCCATCCCCTCCTATAGAGCAAGAGCCGGTAGTTAAACGGGAAGTTATGCCAATCTCCCGGAAA
>JAGODW010000284.1 GCA_017998025.1 Spirochaetales bacterium | reverse complement strand
TATAAAAGGAGAGAATATCCGAAAGTACTTTGTCTTTGTGATTCTTTTAGCCTTAGGGGTTATCCTCTGGGACCTCGTGTTTTAGGCTAAAAGAACCGACGGAGCGATTTCTTTGATCAAGATCAGCCGTTTTTCTTCGAGGCTCAGGTTGGCTGCAATACCGGTAAGGATCGACCAGGCACCAGCTCTATGATCGGCTCGAAGGCCAAGCGGATCTTCTCTGCTCCCGATAAAGAGGTCCTCTAGAAGGAGAGTATCCGCACCGCCGTGTCCTCCGGCTCTGCCGCTCTGCAGGGGGATTCGCTGGGGCTTTCCCCAGAGAGGCCGCACGGTTACAACCGCTTCTTCAGGAATTTGAACCTCTTTGGCATCTCGAATGTCCGGCCGATTTATATCCTGTTCTCCGCCGGAAACGTAAGAAGTTTCTACCACTTCGTACTCGAGTCTTCCTTTTGTACCGTTAAAGGCGATACGAAACCCTTCCCAGGGAGAGTAGGCGGTAAGATGATAACTCATCGTGGCTCCATTTTTGTAATTTACAATCACCGCCATATCATCTTCAATTGAAATCCCATCCCCGAACACATTCTGATCCCGGAGATAACCGTCTTCCTGCTCTGCTTCCAGGTACATCTGTTTTAAAGCAGGATCCCGGGATAAATCGAGGGCAAACGGATCTGTTGCTCCAGCAGAGGAACCGGTAGCACGGATATACGGATGCCGTTCCCCTCTATTTTCCGCATTTTCACGGCCATAAAACTTGAGACCTCCCGAGGCAAATACGGATCGGGGTTGTGTTTCGAGCCACCAGTTTACTAAGTCGAAATGATGGGTGGCCTTATGTACTAAGAGTCCTCCAGAGTTTCGCTTGTCCCTATGCCACCTCCGGAAATAGTCGGCACCGTGTTTTGTGTCAAGGAGCCATTCGAAATGGACGGACAGAATGTTCCCAATGATTCCACTTTTTAATAGTTCCTTTACCCGCTGGTTCCGGGGAGCATACCGATAGTTGAAGGCAACCCGTAGATTCCTCCCGGTTTTTTCCAGGGTATTTAAAATCAGCTCACAGCGCTCCGCGGTGGTTGTAAGGGGTTTTTCTGTAATGACATCACATCCAGCTTCCATTGCTCGTGTTATATAGATGTGGTGAGTACGGTCGATACTGGTTACAATTACCGTATCTATTTTTTCCTTTTGTAGCATGGATTCGAACTGATCCGGTGAATAACAGGGAACGGCAGAAGTATGGTACTTTTCCTGGATAATAGAATTTGCATATTCCATCCGTTTTCGGTTTGTATCACAGAATGCTGCCACCGTCCCCTGATTGCGAAAGGTTTCAGAGCAGAGGGCTTCCCAGTACATCCGGGAGCGGCTTCCTGTCCCTACGATAGCGTATCGACGTTTTTCGTTCATAGTTCTATGCCTTCCTTTTCTAAGTAATTTCCTGTATACTATTCCTGTATAAATTAATACCAATGGCTGTTTCAATCTAAAAATATGCAGAATCGCTCATTATTTTATATATGATTATTTATTGGAATCTGGGAAAACGTCAGTACGGTATACATCCCATTCCTATTCATAGAAGAGTAGGATGGGAGTTTCAATGGTTTAGAGAGGGATCCTGCCGTCTTACATTTGTTACAGGATCTTCTCTTCCGGTAGAACCCGGTTCACTCTGGGTATTTCCTCCTTCTACGCCCCATGGCTGGGAGGGAGAGCTGGAGAGTGAATGTGAAATTCGGGTGGCTCATTTTTCCCGGGTACAGGAACCGCTGGGAGTGCTTGGAGAGAAAAAGAGGTATCTGGTTCAGAGGTTGACCCGTGAAGAAATGGAAAAGCTGGAATCTTTTTTTCATGAAACAGGGAGAGCCTATAAGAGCCGTTCGTATCTATTGAACATCTATGCGGAGAGGTTGTTGTTAGAATTAAGCCTCTGTCTTCTGCCGCCTGAGACCTCTGAACTTTCAGGAGGAGTATTATCAGAGGATGAACAAATTATTGCCTCGGCTGTTTCCTATTTCCGGGAACATATGCATGAAGGGATCTCTCTATACGAAACGGCGAAGGCCGTCTATGTATCTCCCTCTCATTTCCGGCGCTTGTTCCACAAAGTGTTGGGCCGCTCTCCCCGTGAGTTTTTTGAAGAAGAACGTCTACAACGAGTAGAGGAAATGCTCCGAGAAACAAATTCAAAGATCGATCAAATTGCCGATGCCTGTGGGTTCGAATCTTCCGGAACGCTCATACGGTTTTTCCGGCAGCGAAAGGGCGTTACTCCTGCAGTGTATCGGAAGGGGCGAGTGTAGCAGGAAAGGATTACGAACCCCAATATTTAATCTTTTCGAACAGCTCCTGAGGGTGGAAGGGCTTTGTGATTAAATCGTTCATTCCAGCATCCAGGCATTGTTTCTTTTCTGCGGGGTACATGTAGGCAGTAAGTGCTATAATGGGGATCGCAGCGTTCAGGGTACCGGAATGTCCCTTTCGTATCTCTCGAGCGGTTTCAAACCCGTCCAGGCCGGGCATCTGAATATCCAGGAGCATTACACTGTATCGGTTTCCTGCAAGAGATTTCAGAGCTTCTTGTCCGGACCCAGCCGTATCCACGCTGTATCCCTCTTTTTTGAGCAGTGCTTCTACCATAAACCGATTTATCAAATTGTCTTCAACAAGGAGTACATGGATTTCTTCATTTCGTTTTTGCCCCTCTATTTCCGACTCTGTAAGCCGCTCTTCAAAGGAATGTGGAGGTAAGGCAGCAGGGGGATATTCCCTTAGCACGGTTTGAAGGGTTCGGAAAAGGATTACCCGCTGAATGGGTTTGATTACATAAGCGGATAGACCCCATTGCTGAAACAAATGGGCTTCCACGGGGACACCAAATGGAAGCATTCCCACGATAGGAAACGGGAAAGAAAGATTTTTGTCTCTGAGATTTCCTTGTAACTGCTCCAGCCAGGCTCCGTAAGAGTCCAGGTCTACTAATAGAATATGAAACGGATTCTCCTGGAAGAATGATCCCTTAAGCAAATCACTTACAGAGGATGTTTCTCTTGTGATTTCTGGATTGATTCCTCCTTCACGAAGCCATCCGATTAGGGGAGAAAGATGGGAGATAGTTTTATCCAGAACCAGAACGTTCATCCCTTCTAGGCCGCTGGGATATGTCCAGGGGTATCGAAGATCTTCCGTTTTTTTACATCGGATGGAAAACTGCACTTTTGTACCTTTTCCCCTTTTTGAATCTACGGATAGCACTCCTCCCATTCCTTCTACTAATCTTCGAACTACACAGAGCCCTATACCCAGCCCTTCCTGGAGAAGGGGGGAGGAGAGGTTTACCAGAGGCGCAGGCTTGAACAAACTCTGCAGCTGGGTTTTTTGAATACCCGGCCCTGAATCCTGGACGGTAAAGGAGATAAGGGTATCTTTTTCTGTGTCTTCGGCATAATTTACCGATAAGCGTACGTATCCACTCCGGGTAAATTTAAAAGCATTATCTAT
>JAGODW010000283.1 GCA_017998025.1 Spirochaetales bacterium | reverse complement strand
CCTGGTACTTGAAGGCTCTTTCCGCTCTACGATTGTCGCGACAGGAGGAAGGGATTACCCTTTTGCGAACATTGGTAAATCTTGCACCGGAGGATGAAATCTCCCGGATAACACTGGAAGACTCTCTAAGAGAATACCTCCCGGTAGAACATGCTCTCCGAAAAACGTATGCGCTGTACCATTTTGAGCGAGGGGACAAGTTCCAGGAACGGAATTTATTCAATCGTGCCTTTGAAGAGTACCGGAGAGGACTTCAGATAGATCCCTATTCTGTACGGGGCAGACTTTCCTATGCGGATATTCTTCAAAAGCTTGGATTCCCTGCTTCTTCCTATAATTCCCTCGATTTCCTTAAAAAGCAGAAAAGTACAGATCGAACGGTGCTGGAGCAGATGGAAATCGCTGAAAGCCTTCAAGCCGATAGAACCGCAAGACGATGGAACATAGACCAGTTCATGCAACGGAATCCTTCCTTCCGGCTTTCCCTCTTTGTCGATGTACGCGGATCTAATTTGGTTCATCCGTTTTCAGAACTTTTTTTACTGCAGTATGCTAGAGATATTCTCCTGGGGGCTCCTTCATTAACAGTCGCTCCTCCCCTGTCGGTAGATTCCTTCAGTGAAGCGTTTCAGGAAGCACGACAGAGAGGGACTGATTATTTTTTTATTGTGCGGTTCAATGAAACGGATCGAGAGTTCTCCGTAGCCGGGGACATTTATCTTTCTCGAACCGGGGGAAAGATAGATTCTCTTTCTGTTTTTCGTACAGGAAACGACAGGATTCAGAATGCACTGGTGCAGGTAACTTCTCTGATGAAGGAAAAGATTCCTCTCCGGGGTGAGCTTCTACGCAGGGAATTCGAAAAAGGTCTGGTGGGGTTAGGATCGATCGATGGAGTAAAAAAGGGAGACAAATTCTACATTCTTCCTGCTCGGTCTCTCTCCTTAAAAAACGACTCCTTTGGGTTTGTGTTTCCCCCGGGTGATATTCTGGGAACCTTTACGGTAACGGATCTGGACGATCTTGTTTGCGAAGGAGTGGTAGAGAAGAATGGGTTCTTTGACCGGATTAATCCGGGAGATGTGTTGATACCGTACATTGATCTTCAGGCTAAAACGGAAACAGGAACTTCTTCCACCGTTCCCGGTCCGGAGCCGTCTCTCTATCGAAAGATATTAAAAATCCAGTAAATCTAATCGTTAATATTTTATAGATATTGAGTCGTTCGATTGACAGAAAAATCGATTTTTCGTATAGTTTTTTGTTATGATTTTCATAGAAAATTCTATATTCAGGGGGAATGAATGAAAGTTGCCATTAATGGTTTCGGAAGAATCGGCAGACTCGCCTTTCAGGCAATGGTTGAACAAGGGGTATTAGGAAAAGAGATAGATGTTGTAGGTGTGGTAGATGTAAGCACGGATGCCTCGTATTTTGCCTATCAGCTCAAGTACGATTCGGTTCATGGCCGCATGAATGCGGATATTCGATCGGAGAAGAGTTCTTCTTCCCTGGAAGAGGATGATATCCTCGTTGTAAATGGGCATAAGGTTCGCTGTCTCGGAGCAAAAAAGAGCCTGGAAGAACTTCCCTGGAAGGAGTTGGGTGTAGAGTATGTAATTGAATCCACAGGACTCTTTACCGAAAAGGAAAAAGCGGAAGGGCACCTGAAAGCCGGGGCTAAAAAAGTAATCATCAGCGCACCGGCAAAGGGCGATTTAAGAACCTTCCTCATGGGGGTAAACCATTGGGAGTACGATCCGAAGGTGCATCATGTGGTTTCCAATGCAAGCTGTACTACGAACTGTCTCGCACCTCTCGTGTACGTCATTTTAAAAGAAGGGATTGGACTGGAAACAGGCTTGATGACCACGATCCACTCTTATACGGCTACGCAAAAAACCGTAGACGGTCCTTCTAAGAAAGACTGGCGGGGAGGTAGGGCTGCTGCGATCAATGTAATTCCCTCTACCACGGGTGCCGCCAAGGCTGTAGGGGAAGTATTGCCCGCCATTAAGGGAAAACTAACCGGTATGTCTTTCCGGGTACCTACACCGGATGTTTCCGTGGTTGACCTGACGTTTCGAGCTGCCCGGGACACATCTATCGAAGAAATCGATAAACTCCTAAAAAAAGCCTCTGAAACGTACCTGAAAAATATTCTGGGATACACAGAAGAAGAGCTGGTTTCTTCTGATTTCATCCATGATTCAAGAAGCTCCATCTATGATTCTCTCGCCACCTTGCAGAACAACCTGAAAGGGGAAAAACGATTCTTCAAAATCGTTTCCTGGTATGACAATGAATGGGGATACTCCAATCGAGTGGTGGATTTACTGCGGTATATGGACAGTAAAAGATAATACCAAAAACGAAATTGGTTTAGTTCCGGAGGTATCATCATGATTAAAACGGTGCGGGATGTAGACGTACGAGGAAAACGAGTACTTATGAGGGTGGATTTTAACGTTCCCATGAAAGATGGCGTTGTCCAGGATGATACACGAATTAAAGCTGCTCTTCCTACGATTCGGTATCTTCTGGATCAAGGAGTAGAATATTTAATTCTGATGTCTCATCTGGGAGATCCTAAGAAAGATATGGAGAAAGCCCGGGAAAAGGCTGCAAAAGAAGGGAAACCGTTCGATGAGAAGAAATATATCGAGGGCAAACACAAGCTCGCCCCTGTGGCCAAGAATCTGGGAAACCTCCTGGGAAAACCGGTAAAATTTGCTCCGTCCTGCATCGGACCGGAAACAGAAGCGATCGTAAAGAGTCTTCAGAAGGGTGATGTACTGATGCTTGAGAATACCCGCTTTCACCCGGAGGAGACTTCAAAGGATGAAAACGTTCGGATGGAATTCGCACGAAAGCTGGCAGCGTACGGAGACCTTTATGTAAATGATGCCTTTGGAACAGCCCATCGTGCTCATGCATCGACAACGGATATTGCAAAATTCCTCCCCGCTGTGGGAGGTTTCTTAATGGAAAAAGAGGTGAAGTATCTGGAACCGCTGTTAAAGAATCCAGAAAAACCGTTCGTGGCCATCATCGGAGGGGCAAAGGTTTCTTCGAAAATTGCAGTACTGGAGTCTCTCGCTGCCCGCTGTACAACCCTTGTAATTGGAGGAGGTATGGCCTATACCTTTTTTAAATCTCTGGGGAAAAAGGTGGGAGCCAGCCTTGTTGAAGATAATCATATTGAAACAGCCCGAAAACTTCTCTCATTTGCCAAAGAAAAGAATGTAGAGGTCATTCTACCTGTGGACCATTATGTTGCCAGAGAGTTCTCGGAGAAGGCTAAGGCAGAATACGTAGATTCCGTGGATATTCCCGATGGAATGATTGGAATGGATATAGGGCCAAAGACTCTTAATTTGATTCGAGGAAAGGTAAAAGTGGCAAAGAGCCTTATCTGGAATGGTCCGCTGGGAGTGTTCGAATTCGAGGCCTTTGCCGAAGGAACTCGGCAGGTTGCCCTCATGGTTGCGGAGTGCCCGGGAACCACTGTAG
>JAGODW010000282.1 GCA_017998025.1 Spirochaetales bacterium | reverse complement strand
GCTGTATACGGAGCTCCCCCGCTGAAAATCGGGTTCTTACGAGATATATTTACTAGGATAAAATTTGAATAAATTTCTAAATAGGTCTTAACTTTCAAGAGAGGGAAAAAGATGAAAAGAGAAAAAGTGGGTTTTACGCTGATATTGTTTTTGATAAGCATTCTGCTTCCTGCAGAGGAAGTGGGAGAAGTAACGTATCTGGAGAATAGTGTAATGATTCAGCGGAACAACGCTCCCCTTAAGGCAGATTTCGGCACTCCCGTAGAAAACTACGATTTGATCAAGACCGGTTCTACTGGCCTTGCCGAGGTACAGATCGATCCTTCCATAGGCATTGAAGGGAGCCTGATCGTAAAACCATCCTCCCATATGTATATCGAACTTTCCCTTATAGAAAAGGGAGGCAAAATCCGGGCGGAGCTATTGTCCGGTTCTGTATCCCAGAAAGCATTAAAATTGGCGGGCAAGTCAAGTTTCGAAGTGCGGACGGGAAATGTTTCTATGGGAGTCCGGGGCACAACGTTCGATGTAACTACCGCACCCGATGGTTCCCTGTTGGTTTCATGCGAAGAAGGGAGGGTTCAGTGTGAAGCGGAAGATGGCACGATTCTCTTTTCTGAACCCGGATTGGCGGTAGAAAGTACCCTGGAAGGCGGATTTCGGAATATTCCCGTGATGCTCCGAGACATGGAAACATTCCGTCAAAACTGGCATACGGAACGGATTGAAGCGTTTCGAAGTAATCCTCATCGGGCTTTACGAAACTACGCAGATCGATATATTGAACTAAAAGGAAAATTCGATGAAGCTTATCGTTCTCTCATGGCGCGGTACGATGTGTTAGACAAGTGGTTTCGAGAAGAAAAAGCAGGCCGTATCGGTAGTACGACCGAGGTACTGAGGGAAAAGCGGAGTATTATAGGCCCCCTATTAAACCTTCGGAAAAGCAGTTTTCTCTTTGAAAAGGTGTACTATCGGCTTCTGGAACTGCGGGAATACTACAAACAAGGAATGGTACGGGGTGATCTAGGAAATGGTATGACAGCGGAACAATTTTTCCGCCGATTCGACAACGAAGCGGTGGACCTGGAAGAGAAGATGAATGTGTTTCGCCATGCGCTAAAACTGTATGCAAAACGGAACGATGGGGTGTCGATTATCGATAGCATGGAATCGTTTTAAATATTACCTGGTTGTCAAGAAAATAAAGGCGCTATAAGATACGTTTTATGGTCGAAACAATCCGTGAAGTGTTTCAATACCTGAGGCAGTTTACCGGTAAAACTTTTGTAATCAAGGTTGAATACCCCATTATTCAGGATACGCACTTTCCTGTCCTTATGCGGGATGTTACCTTTCTACACGAGGTAGGAATTCGCATTATCCTTGTTCCAGGTGCAAAAGAGCGAATCGATGAGATCCTGGCGGATTATCATGTTGAGGGGAAAACCATCCGGGGAATTCGGGTCACAAGCCACGAAGCCATGCCCTTTATTAAGATGGCCGCCTTTGATGTGGCAAACCGGGTAATGACAAGCCTTTCCGCCTCATCCATCAACGCCGTTATCGGAAACTGGGTACGGGCTCGGGGGATCGGGGTTGTTGAAGGTACAGACTACCAGAGTGCAGGGACTGTAGAAAAGGTCTTCACCGATAGGCTCCGAAGGGTTCTGGAAGACGGTTTTATTCCCATTCTTCCCTGTATCGGGTGGAGCTCTATTGGTAGGCCTTACAATATTTCCTCCAGCGAACTGGCGGTAATCTCTGCAGCGAGGATCGGAGTGGAAAAACTCTTTTTTCTTACCGACGGAACCCTATTTACTGCTCCCGAATTTGCCGTACCTGAGGGAGTTCCTATAGCACCTGGAGGAAGAATTAGTAATTTTAGCCTCCCGGATCTAGAACGGTTTTTTCAGTTAAATGCTGATAAAGAGGAAAAGATGGAAATTCTTCGCATGGCGCGAAAAGCCTGTGAATCCGGTGTAGAACGAGTCCATATATTGGATGGAAGAACGGAAGGATCCCTTCTGTCGGAAATTTTTTCAAACCTGGGATCCGGTACCATGGTATATGCACACCAGTACGCGGGGATCCGTCCCATGCGGCCTGACGAAATCGTAGATGTTCTCCGCCTGATGAAACCCTTTGTGGAACAGGGAATTCTCATCCCCCGGACAGAGGAAATCCTTTCGGAGACCTATCAGGATTACATTGTATTCGAGATCGATGATGCAATCCATGCCTGTGCCGCGCTCCATACCTACCCTGATGGGGTAGGAGAAATTGCAGCGGTTGCCGTGGATGAACAGTACACCCACCTGGGGGTTGGACCGAAACTGATCGGATACCTTCTAGAAAAAGCCCGGAACCTGGGATTAAAACGTGTATTTGTCCTGACCGTAGCTACGGCGGACTGGTTCTTAAAATTGGGATTTGAAGAGGCAGACTTAACGGTTCTCCCGGAGAAGAAACGGGCAGTGTATGATTTAAAACGTCGTTCCCGGATTCTGGTGAAAGAACTCTCATGAATAACTGGAATATAGAGGAAGTCCTGCGCTTACTCGCAGAAGCGGCTCGGATCGCATTAGCACACTTTGATGCTCCTGTTCGGGAGTTCAAACGTGACCGATCCCTCGTTACACAGGCAGATAGAGAAATAGAAGCTATGCTGGGAAAAGAGTTTGATCATCCTGAGGAACAGGTTTACCTAATTGGAGAAGAAACCGTAGAAACTAAGGACGAGTCTTATCTGAAAGAAGCTTTGGAGAAAACTGCATGGATTATTGACCCGATCGACGGCACTTCTTCTTACGCAAATCAATTAGTATCCTGGGGAATTTCCATTGCTTTTTCCCAAAACGGAGTGATTCAAGAAGGTGCGATCTACCTTCCGGTGGTGGGGAAATTGCTGATTACCGGGAATGACCGGGTCTATTTCTCTTCCTGGCGTTTGGATGCTAAAGAAAGGATGCCTCACCTGGAACAGTACCACCCTGTTGTACCTGGGCCACCATTTGAAGGAGGTGTAGTCGCCTTGGATCAGGAGAATACCCGCAAGGGACACGGAGTGCCAGGAACTATCCATGCAATTGGGAGTAGTGTTTTTGCACTCTTGCATCTTTTTATGGGAGGATACATTAGCTATATCGCCAACGCAAAACTATGGGATCTGGCCTCCGGTGCTGCCATGATGGAGAAGCTATCCTTCCTAGGAAAGTTCGAAGATGGCCGATCCTATACCACCCGGATTGACAATTCTAACTACCTGCTCGAACCCGAAGCAGGAATTCGACGCTGGAAAACACGGGGGCGTGTCGTATTTTCAGGATCAGAAGAGGCTCTTACCTATACGATAGAAGGTTTAAACAAGAAAAAAGCTCTTACATAGTGTCACGAAGCTTGGGGGTGTGATAGCAAAGTTACTGTAAGGCATACTGGGGCAGGTACGGACGTTTTTGCGATAGCGGGGTTTCCTGCATCCGTAGCCACACATCCAGCAAGGGCCGTGGCAGGGG